>JAHINZ010000081.1 GCA_018895795.1 Alphaproteobacteria bacterium | reverse complement strand
TGGCAGTACCAAAGAGCGTCGGCCAGAACCAGGCGGCCTTCGGCGTCGGTATTGATGACCTCGATGGTCTGGCCAGACATCGAGGTGACCACGTCGCCGGGGCGCTGGGCGTTGCCGTCGGGCATGTTCTCGACCAGGCCCAACACGCCGATGGCGTTGACCTTGGCCTTGCGACCGGCCAGGGCGTGCATGACGCCGGTCACGGCCGCCGCGCCGCCCATGTCCCACTTCATGTCTTCCATGCCGTCGGCCGGCTTGATGCTGATGCCGCCGGTGTCGAAGGTGACGCCCTTGCCGACGAAGGCGATGGGCTGGGCGGTTTTGTCGGCCGCGCCGTTCCAGCGCATGATGACCAGCTGGCTTTCACGGACGCTGCCCTGCCCCACGCCCAACAGGCTGCCCATGCCCAGTTCGGCCATGGCCGCTTCGCCCAGGATCTCGACCTCGAGACCCAGGCGCTCCAGGCTCTTGGCGCGGGCGGCGAAGTCTTCGGGGTGCAGGATATTGGCCGGTTCGGAAACCAGGTCGCGGCTGAACAGGATGGCGTCGGCCAGGGCGTCGAGACCCTCGAACACCTTGGCGGCCTTGACCGGGTCGGCGGCGGCGACCTTGACCACGGTGACCGAGGGCTTCTTCTCGGCCTTCTCGGTGGTGCGATACTTGTCGAAGCGATAGGCGGCCAGCTTGGCGCCGAAGGCCGCGCGCGCGGCGGTTTCGGCGTCCGCCCCCAGCTTGAGGACCAGTTCGGTGACGCCCGAGGCCTTCACGGCCTGGAAGGCGGCGGCGGCGGCGGTCTCCACCGCTTCGGGTTCAACGGCGCCGACGCCGTCGACGCCGATCAGCACCACGCGCGCGGCCTCAAGGCCGTGCGGGGCGACCAGTTCGAGGATCTGACCCTTGGCGCCGGTGAACCGTCCGCCGGCGATGGCGCGCGCCAGAGCGCCGCCGGTGGCTTCGTCGACCACGCGGGCCTCGGGTGAGAGGGCGGCGGCCTGATGGGCCAGGACCGCGAGGGCGGCCGTGGCGCCGGCATGAAGATCGGCGGGGACGAACTCGATACGCATAGCGCGCTCCTGACATGACGTGGCGCATGAACGTCGCGAGCCGCTCAGCGACTCGCGACGCGGCCTTTTGATCGGCCGTCTCGCCTTGATCTGGCGGCATAGTCCAACCCTCGTCGAGAGAAAAGACTTCCGACGACCAAAGGGGCGCGGTCTTCGGTTGTACGGGAGCGAAGCGCCCGTGTAGAACAGCCCTCTTCACGGGGTTCGCCGTTTCCGAATCCGCCCGCACGAACCCCATTTTTGATGCGCCTGATCGAACGCTATATCTTCCGGCAACTGCTGGGTCCGACGCTTCTCGCGGCGGCGGCCCTGGCGGCGCTCGCCTTGCTGGCGAGAAGCCTGTCGGAGTTCGACATCCTGATCTCCCAGCGGCAGAGCGCGCTGATTTTTCTCAAGATTATCATGCTGGCCCTGCCCCAGCTGCTGAACATCGTGCTGCCGATCGCCCTGTTCGTCGCCGCCCTGGTGGCCTTGAACCGGCTGCATACCGAGCAGGAGATCGTGGTCTGTTTCGCCGGCGGCATGAGCCGCTGGCGAGTCATCTCGCCCGCCATCCGGCTGGCGGTCTTCGCCACGTTGTTTTCGCTGGTCATCGGGCTTTGGGTGCAGCCCTGGAGCGCGCGGCTAATTCGCGAGACCGCCTTCGCCGTCAAGACCGACGTGGCGTCCACCCTCGTGCAACCGGGCCAGTTCACCGAGCCTGGGCCCGGCCTGACGGTTTACGCCCAGTCGATCGACCGTAACAACCTGATCCACAACCTGTTCATCCACCAGGAACGCTCGGACGGCGGCGCCTCGACCTATTCGTCGCGCGAAGCGGTGATCGCCACCCGCCACGGCGCGCCCGTGCTGGTCATGCTGAAAGGCTCCAACCAGCAGTTTTCGAACGCCGGCGTGCTGCAGTACACGTCATTCGACGAATACACCTTCGACCTGTCGTCCTTGTTCCAGAGCGATGAGCTGCTGCACTACAAGATCGCCGACCGTTATCTGCACGAGCTGGTGTTCCCCGACCTCAGCCAAGACTGGGAACAGAAGAACCGCGCCGGCCTGCTGGCCGAAGCCCATTCCCGCTTCGCCGGGCCGCTCTACAACATCGCCCTGATGGCCATGGCCTTGGCGGCGGTGATCGGCGGGCCGTTCAACCGCATGGGCTATGGCAAGCGCATCGCCGCCGTCGGCGCGGCCGCGGCCGTGGTCCGGATCGCCGGGTTCGGCGTTCAGGCGGCGTGCGAGGACAATGTCTGGCTGAACGTCTTGCAGTACGCCGTGCCGGTGGCCGCCACCTGGTGGGGCCTGTCTCAGATCTTCCGGCAAAAGGTCTCGCGCTACGTCGCCATCAGTCGTCGCAAGGCCGCCTACGCCGCTCAGGGGAAACCGGCATGAGCTTCGGCGTCGGGATGATCGAGCGCTATGTGCTGAAGCAGACGATGGCGTCGCTGGGCGCGGCCCTGGCCGTGCTGGGCTCGATGGTGATGCTGATCGCCTTCGTCGACATCGCGCGCAATGTCGGCACGCGCGCCGACGTCGATTTCTTCCAGCTGCTCTATCTGACCGTCCTGCAGGCCCCGGCGACCATTCTGCTGCTCGCGCCGTTCATCTTCCTGTTCGGCACCCTGGGGGCCTTTGTCGGCCTGAACCGACGCAGCGAACTGATCGCCATGCGCGCGGCCGGGGTCTCGGCGTGGCGTTTCATCCTCCCCGCCGCGGCGGCGGCCTTCGTGATCGGCGTGCTGACCATCACCCTGCTCAACCCCTTGAGCGCGGCGATGACCGGCCAGTACGAAACCTCGCGCGACGCGATGATGGAAAACTATCTGAAGGCGGCGCCGAAGGGGACCTGGCTGCGTCAGGGCGACGACAAGACCCAGATCGTGATCCGGGCGCGGGCCCGTGATCAGGTCGACGGCTCGGTGCGCCTGCGGGGCGTTTCGCTGTTCGTCTACACCCTCAACGCCAAGGGCGTGATGGACTTCTCCCGGCGGATCGAGGCCAATGAGGCGCGACTGGAACCCGGCTTCTGGCGCCTGATCGGGGTGCGCGAGGCCACGCCCGGGGCGGGTGCGATTCGCTCCGAAAGCCTGTCGATCCCCTCCAACCTGGACGACCGCACCGCGTCGGAGCGGTTCAACTCGCCCCAGGCCGTGGCGCTGTGGCGTCTGCCCACCACGATCAAGCGGACCGAGGACGCCGGCTTCTCGGCCACGCCGTTCCGTCTGCGCTATCAGCAGATCCTGGCCACGCCCCTGCTGTTCGCCGCGATGTCGGTGCTGGCGGCGGCCTTTTCGCTGCGCCTGATGCGTCTGGGCGGCTTGGCGGCCCTGGCCGGATCGGGCGTCGCGCTCGGCTTCGGATTTTTCTTCTTCAACGAGCTATGCAGCGCGCTCGCGAAGGCCGACGTTCTTCATCCGGCCGTCGCCGCCTGGACTCCCCCGCTCGTCGCGCTTTTGGCGGGCTTCACCCTGCTTTGCTATACCGAGGATGGTTGAGTCCGTGTTTCCGAGGTCGTTCATGAAGGATCAGCGTCAAGGCGCGACGTCGTCCCTACCGGGTCGGGCGCGACTGCTCGGCGGCGTCGCCATGCTGGTGCTGGTCGCCTCGGCGGCCCAGGCGCAGTCACTGGCGCAGGTTCCTCGCACGCCGGTCGTCGCGGCCGCTCCGGCCGACGGCCTTGGGACCGACGGTTACTATCTGGAATCCGACCTGTTGATCCGGGACGACAAGACCCAGACCCTGACCGCGCGCGGCGATGTCGAGGCGCGTTATGAGGGCCGAACCCTGCGCGCCGACGAACTGGTCTATAACACCAAGGACGGCGTTATTCAGGCCAAGGGCCATGTCCAGCTGATCAATGGCGACGGCACCGCCCAGTTCGCCGACGAAATGACTCTGGACAAGGACCTGAAGGCGGGCTTCGCCCTGGGCTTCTCGACGCGCCTGGACAAGAACATCAAGATCGCGGCCGCCTCGGCGGTCCGTCGCAGCGATAGCGTCCAGGAGCTGAACCGGGCGATCTACACCCCCTGCGAGGTCTGCGCCGACAAGCCGGTCCCCACCTGGTCGGTGGCCGCCGACCAAGTGGTTCAGGACAAGGACCGCCAGCTGATCTTCTACAAGAACGCGGTCATTCGCCTCTGGGGCGCGCCGCTGATGTACCTGCCGGTGTTCTGGCACCCAGACCCGGCGGCGACCCGCAGTTCCGGCTTCCTGGCGCCCAAGCTGGGAGCCTCCAAGCGGCGCGGCCTGTCGTATCAGCAGCCCTATCTCCAGGTGATCTCGCCGTCTCAGGATATTGTCCTAAGTCCCCAGATCAATTCGAATGTTAACCCGTTCCTGAATGTTCAATGGCGCAAGCGGTTCTATTCCGGCCGCGCCGAGGTGCGGGCCGGCTTCACCTACGAAAAGGACATCGACGCCCGGGGCCAGCGTTTTGGCGAGGCCACGCCGCGCAGCTACATCCTGGCCAAGGGCGCGTTCGACATCAACGCCCGGTGGAAGTGGGGCTTCAGCGCGGAACGCGTCTCCGACAAACTGCTGTTCGACAACTACAGCATCAACGACGTCTATCAGCAGCGCGGTCTGTTCACGAGCGAGGACCGCCGGCTCAACTCGCAGATTTACGCCACGCGGCAGGACAAGCAGTCCTATGTCTCGCTGTCGGCCGTCTCGGTTCAGGGCCTGAGGGTTTCCGGCACCGATCCGGTCACCAAGCTGGCCAGCTTCGAGAACAGCAACATCTTCCCGACGATCGGCCCGCTGCTGGAGGCCCGCTGGCAGCCAGAAGCGCCGGTTCTGGGTGGACGCCTGCGCGTGCTCGGCTCGGGCGTGGTCCTGACTCGCGCCGAGTCGCCCTACAGCTCGGACGCCGACGGCGCCGACAGCCAGCGTGGCAGCCTCAGCGCCGACTGGCGCTCGACCCTGACCCTGAAGTCGGGCGTGCGGGTCTCGCCGTTCGCCCAGGCCCGCGGCGACGCCTATCGGGTCTCCAACCTGCCCGGCGCCGACAGCAGCCAGGCCTATTCGCGCGCCCTGGGCGTGACCGGCGTCGACTTCAGCTATCCCTTCTTCAAGGCGCTGAAGGGCGGCACGGTGGTGCTGGAACCCCTGGCCCAGATCGCCGCCGGTTCGGACAGTCGCCGGGTGCCGATCGTGGTCGGGACGTCTGGCGCCACGACCTATCTCTACAACGAGGACAGCACCTCGTTCGAGTTCGACGAGACCAATCTGTTCCGCGCCAACAAGTCGCCGGGCTTTGACCTCTACGAGGGCGGCCAACGCCTGAACGTCGGCGGCCGCGCCACGGTGAATTACGACGACGGTCGAGGCGGCAGCGTGCTGGTGGGCCGCAGTTTCCGCTCCAAGTTCGATCCGCTGCTGCCCGCGCGCTCGGGCCTGCAGACCCAATCCTCGGACTGGATCGTGGCCGCCACGGTCACGCCCGTCCGCGGCGTCAACGCCTTCGTGCGCACCCGCTACGCGCCCGAACTGGCCGACAACAAGCTGCGTCGGATCGAGGTCGGCGTCGACGCCGCGCGCAGCTTCGCCAGCGGTTCAGCGCGCTATATCAAGGACCAGCAGGACGCCGGCGGCAATCCGCTGGAAACCTTTGAAATGCGCGGCCAACTGAGCCTGACCAAGCACTGGAGCCTGACGGCCTATGGCCAGAACGACCTGGAAGCCGGCGTGTGGCGCCGTCGCGACCTGGGCGTGGTCTACAATAACGACTGCATCCGCATCGACGTGATTTATCAGAACGAAGATCGCTACAGTCAGGTGTCAACCGGCGGTTTGAAGCTGAAATCTGACGAATCCATCACCTTCAGCCTATCGTTCGCCACATTAGGCGATACAGGGTACAACAACTAAAAATTCATCTGCGGCGCCGGTGGCGCGCGACGAGACGCGCGCGTTATTCGGTATGGCCGCACTAAAGGAACGACACTACCCATGCGGCCTGTGCGTAGCGTGAAGACCCTTGCCGCGGCTGGAGCCGCGTCCGTCCTAGTTCTGGCGCTGGCGAGCTTTGGCCCGCAGGCCTTGGCCCAGGACGCCGCCCAACCGACGGCGCCCGCCGGCGCCGCACCTGAGCGCGTCGCGCCTCCCGCGCCTCCCGCGCCGCTGTCGGAAAGCGTCGCGGCGGTGGTCAATGACGACATCGTTTCCAGCTATGATCTAACGCAGCGCATGCGCCTGCTGATGATCAGCTCCGGCGTGCAGCCCACCCAGGAGAACCTGCCTCAGCTGGAGCAGGAGGCCCTGCGGTCGCTGATCGACGAACGCGTTCAGTTGCAGGAACTTCACCGGGTCGAGAAGGCCCAGAAGATCAAGATCATCTCGACCGAGCAGGAAGTCGACGAGCAGATCAATGACATCGCGCGCGGCAACAACGCGAATATGACCGGCAAGCAATTGCTGGCGCAATTGGCCTCGCAGGGCGTCGGCGCCGAAACCTTCCGCGCCCAGATCCGCATCGACAGCAGCTGGCAGAACTGGATCAGCGGTCGCTACGGTTCGCGTCTGCGGGTCGGCGAAGACCAGATCAAGGCGTTCGAGCGCCGCATGGCCGAGTCGGCCAGCAAACCGCAATATCAGGTCAGCGAAGTGTTCCTCGACGCCGCGCGCGTCGGCGGCATGGAGACGGCCGTCAGCGGCGCCGCGCAGCTGGTCACCCAGATGCAGCAGGGCGCGCCCTTCCCGGCCGTCGCCCGCCAGTTCTCTTCGTCCGCCACAGCGGCCAACGGCGGCGACGCCGGCTGGATCAGTCCCGGCGAAATGCCGGCCGAGGTCGACGCGGCGCTCGAGGAACTGCGCCCCGGCCAGCTCTCGCGCCCCATCCCGGTCAAGGACGGCGTCTACATTATCTATCTGCGCGACAAGCGCGCGGGGGCAAAGACCGCCCTGGTCGATCTCAAGCAGGTCGCCTACCCGCTGGCCGCCGACGCCACGCCCAAGCAGGTCGAGACCGCCAACGCCACCCTGTTGGCGCTGAAGCCGCAGCTCACCAGCTGCGAAACGCTGCAAGCCACCGCCGAAAAGGTGGACGGCCTGGTCGCCGGCGATCTGGGCGAGGCCGAGATCACCGACCTGGCCCCGGCCTTCCAGGCCGCCGCCGCGGCGCTGGAGGTCGGTCAGGTCTCCGACCCGATCCGCACCGACGCCGGTCTTCATCTGATCGCCGTCTGCGGCAAGCGTCAGTCGGGCGGCGCCGCGCCGACCCATGACCAGATCGAAAACCGCCTGCGGGGCCAACAGCTGGCCCTGATCTCCAAGCGCTACCTGCGCGACCTGCGTAATTCGGCGACCATAGAAACCCGGTGAAAACCAAGCCCCTGGTCCTGAGCGCCGGCGATCCCGCCGGCGTCGGGGCCGAGATCATCGCCAAGGCCTGGACGGCCCTTCGCTGGGAGGGGCCGCCCTTCTTGGTGGTCGGCGACGCGCGATCCCTGGCCTCCGCCGGGTCGGGGATCAGGATCAAGACGGTCACCGGGCCGGCCGAGGCGCTGGATGTCTTTCCCACCGCCCTGCCCGTGCTCGACATTCCCCTGCTTTCCCCGGTGATCTCCGGCCAGCCGTCCAGCGCCCACGCCGCCCAGATCATTCGCTGTATCGAGACGGGCGCGGGCCTGGCGCTGTCAGGCGCGGTGTCGGGCCTGGTCACCGCCCCTATCGCCAAGGCGCCGCTCTATGACGCCGGGTTCAAGTTTCCCGGTCACACCGAATTCCTCGCCGAACTGACCGACGCCGCCAGCTTCGACGGCGCGCGCGGCCCGGTGATGATGCTGACGGCCGGAAGCCTGCGCGCCACCCTGGTGACCATCCACAAGGCCCTGAAGGACGTGCCCGGCGCCTTGACGATGGAGGCCATCGTCAATGCCGGCCTGGTCACCGCCCAGGCGCTGAAGCAGGACTTCGGGATCCGCGAGCCGCGCCTGGCGGTCGCCGCGCTGAACCCGCACGCCGGCGAAGGCGGGGCGCTGGGCCGTGAGGAGATCGAGATCATCGCGCCGGCCGTCCGGGCTCTGCGTGACCTGGGCGTCGACGCCCAGGGCCCCTCGCCCGCCGACACCCTGTTCCACGCCGAGGCCCGCGCCCGCTTCGACGCGGTGCTGTGCATGTATCACGACCAGGCCCTGATCCCGGTCAAGATGCTCGACTTCTGGGGCGGGGTGAACGTCACCCTGGGCCTGCCGATCGTCCGCACCTCGCCTGATCACGGCACGGGGTTCGACATCGCTGGACGGGGCCTGGCCCGAGCCGATAGCCTGATCGCCGCCATCCGGCTGGCGGCCCAGATCGCCGCGCGCCGCGCGGCCTGAACCTTTTCGAGACCTGGAAGACCATGAGCCTGGCCGATATGCCGCCGCTGCGCGACGCCCTGGAGCGTCACGACCTTTTGGCCCGCAAGAGCTTTGGTCAGCACTTCCTGCTGGACCTCAACATCACCCGCAAGATCGCGCGGCTGGCCGGGATCGGTCCGGACGACGTGGTGCTCGAGGTCGGACCCGGTCCCGGCGGCCTGACCCGCGCCTTGCTGGAAACCGGCGCGCGGGTGGTGGCGATCGAGATGGACAGCCGGTTCACGCCGATCCTGGCCGAACTGGCGGAAGCAGCCGAACAGCGCCTGGAGGTGGTCTCAGGCGACGCCCTGAAGGTCG
>JAHINZ010000080.1 GCA_018895795.1 Alphaproteobacteria bacterium | reverse complement strand
GTCTCGGCCTCGGTGCGGGTTACCGGCTCGATCAGCTCGCCGAACATCACGCCGGCCTTGGCGCCGGGCCCGGCCATGGCGGTCAGGGCCGGATTGGCTTCCAGAATACGGGAGTTGAACGGATCCAGCCCCTCCAGCAGGGCCGCGCCGAACGGCGAGGCGCCCGAAAAGGCGTCCAGGGAGCCCGGCGGCGGGACGACAGCCTCGGCCTTGGGCGCTGACGGAAGCTCGGCGGCGATCGTCGGGGCCGCGACGGGCGGCGCCAGGCGCACCAGCAGGCGTCCGCCGGCCAGACGCGAGACGGTGGCGACCCGGTCGGCGCCGTCGGCGCGCAACAGGCCCTCGGCCATCTCACCCTTGCGAGCCCGCACCAGGGCCGCGAACAGGCCCGAGCCGGACACGCCCTTGGGCAGGCGTCGGGCCTCGCCCATCACCTGGCGCCAGGCGGCGTTGGCCGCCAGCAGGCGGCCGTCGGCCACGACCAGGGCCGTGGGTTCGCTCAGGGCGTCGATAAAGCCTTCGGCCGCGTCGCTGTCGCTTTCATGCTGGGCCGAGGCCCGGATGGCGACCAGACCCAGAATCGCCACGCCGGCGACGCCGCCCAGCAGCAGCAGTCCGGCCAGGGTGGCCGGACCCGCGCGCAGGGCCGGAACCGCCGCCAGACCCGCCGCGGCCACGAAAAAGAGCGCCGCGCCCCAGATATAGGGGTCGAAGCGACGGCGCGGGCCGGCGGTTTCAGCGATGTCCTGGACGGGCGTTTGCGCCATGGACGAGGAAAATCCTTGTTCAGCGATCGGGTCGCGACTCACTTTGAGCCGTTTCGAGAATACTCTTTATATAGGTCACGGAGGGCGCTTGTTTTATAATGGGTTTTTATAGGGGCCGCGCGCTGGCCTTGGGCTTCTTGCCGTTCAGGATGAAGCCGATGATCTTGGCCACGGCCTCGAAATGTTCGGCGGGGATCTCGTCGTCGACCTCGACCGCGGCGTAGAGGGCCCGGGCCAGCGGCGCATCTTCCAGAACCGGCACGCCGTGCTCCTCGGCGATGGCGCGGATCTTCAGGGCCAGCTCGTCCATGCCCTTGGCCACGCACAGCGGCGCCGGGGTCTCGCCGGCCTCATACTTCAGGGCCACCGCGTAGTGGGTCGGGTTCATGACCACGACCGTGGCCTTGGGCACCGCCTGGATCATCCGCTGGCGCGAGCGCTGCATCTGGATCTGCCGGCGCTTGGCCTTGACGTGCGGGTCGCCGTCCGACTGCTTGAACTCGTCCTTGACCTCCTGCAGCGTCATGCGCATCCGCGTCATGAACCGCTGGCGCTGCCAGAACCAGTCGAAGCCGGCGGTGACAGCCAACAGCAGCAGCACCGCCATGAACAGCTTGGACGCCAGCTTCATGGCCTCGGGGATCAGCGCGCCCACGTCCATGCCGACCAGGTTGATCACCTCGCCCGTGTAGGGCTTGAGCACGTAATAGGCGATGATCGCGGTGACGATGAACTTGGTCGCCGACTTGGCGAACTGCACCAGGCCGTCGATGCCGAACAGCCGGCCGACGCCCTTGATCAGGTCCAGCTTCTTGAAGTCGGGCTTGATCTTTTCGGGGCTCAATATGAAGCCCGTCTGGGCCACGTGCGCGGTCGCGCCGAGGAAGCCGCTGGTCAGCATCACCAGCACCACCGGCGGCAAGGCCGCCAGGATGGCCTGCCGGGCGATGACCACGGCGCCGCCGCCGTTCAGGTCGATCTGGCCGGCATGGGCCAGGAACGGCTCAAGCGCCGCCAGCAGGTCGCGGGTCAGCCAGCCGCCGGCCAACAGGATCACCGACACCGCCCCCGCCAGGGCGGCCAGTTGCGGGACGTCGGCGCTTTTGGCGGTGTCGCCCTTGGCCTTGGCGTCCGACAGCTTCTTGGCTGACGGTTCTTCGGTTTTCGAGTCGTTCTCGGTGTCTTCCGCCACGGCCCGCTCCTAGTTGAACACGGCGAGGAGGTCGCGATAGCGGTCGGTCCAGACCATGGCGATGCCGCCAAGACTCAGGGCCAACAGAGACAGGCCCAGGATCACGCTGAGCGGCGAGGCCACGAAGAAGATCTGGAACGACGGCATCACCCGTCCCACCAGGCCGACCGCCAGGTTGAACACCAGCGAGAACACGATCACCGGCGCGGCCAGCTGCACGCCCAGCGAGAAGCTGTCGGCCACCGTCTGCACCGCCAGGGTGGCCGCGTCATGGATCGGCACGGCGCGGGTGAACGGGAAGATGTCGTACGACTTGACGATCGCGCCGATGAACAGGTGATGCATGTCGGTGGCCATGATCAGGGTCAGGCCCAGCATCGACAGGAAGGTCGACACCGCCGTGCTGGACTGGCCCATCGACGGATTGGTGCTCTGGGCGAACGACAAGGTGGTCTGCATCGAGACGATTTCGCCGGCCGTCGACAGGGCGGTGAAGAACAGCTTCAGCACCGAGCCGATCATCAGGCCGATCAGGATCTCGTGGATCACCTGACCCCACAGGCCGCCGACCGTGGTGGGTATGCCGCCGACGGTCTTCTGAACCAGGGGCGCCAGCAGCATGGCCATCAGCAGGGCGAAGGACAGGCGAATGCGCGGCGGCACGGCGTTGTCGCCGATGCCGGGCATCAGCATCACCATGGCCCCGACCCGCGCGAAGACGAGGCCGCCGACATAGACCTGGGCGGCTGTCGCGTAGGAGTCCAAACGCCCCTCGCCTCCCCTACATGCCGGCGATGCGGGCGGCGATCTGGCGCATGAACCCGGCCATCAGCGCGCCCATCATCGGCAGGAAGATCAGCAGCGACACGAAGATCGCCACGATCTTGGGGGCATAGACCAGGGTGGCTTCCTGGATCTGGGTCAGGGCCTGGAACAGGCCGATGGTCACCCCGACCACCAGGCCGACGATCAGCACGGGCGCGCACAGTTGAAGGGTCAGCCAGATCGCCTCGCGACCGACATCAAGAACTTCCGCGCCGGTCATCCAGAGGCCTCACTCACGCGCCCGAACCGGGCAGGGAATCGAGGGCTCAGAATGCGGCGAGTATGGTTAACAGGGCGTTAGGGGTTGGCCGGCGGGGTCGGGGGCGCCAGCGCCGAAACCCAGGGGCCGCGCCGAGATGGGGCGCCTGTAAGCGGATGGCTTCAGGTTCCGGGAAGGGTGGTTTGCGGAAGTTCT
>JAHINZ010000079.1 GCA_018895795.1 Alphaproteobacteria bacterium | reverse complement strand
GGGCGATGACATATTGCAGGCCGTATTGCAGGGCGAACACCAGCAGGAACGAGGCCTTGGCGAAGCTCCAGCCCCGATGCTGTTCAGCATGGGCCATCATGGTCACATAGCGCCGGTCGGGTCCGTTCTTGCGCCAGCGCCACAACAGATAACCGCCCAGCCGCAGGGCCCAGACCGTGCACAGGACCGTCAGCAGCGTCCCATGCGGCGTCGCCCCGGCTTGCAGCCAGGTCGTCCAGGCGATCAGGGCCATGCCCACGCCCCACCAGCTGTCGATGAAACTGACATCCTTCAGGCGCAGCCCGATCAGCCAGAGCCCGACGAAGGCCACGGCCGACACGGCGGCGTTGACGGCGAGGAACTGGATAAGAGGCGTCATGGGCGTCCAGATGTTGTGTTCGAGCAGATACGTTAGGTGCTGCGGAATAGATCCTCCCCCTGAAGGGGGCGGCGGCCGCAGGCCGGTAGGGGAAGACCGCAATGACTCAGCAGCACGTCCCCCTCCGTCGCCTGCGGCGACACCTCCCGCTTCAGGGGGAGGACTTGTGCGTCAAACCCCCACCACAAAGCTCACCGTGGTGGTCGTCGAGCCGCCGATATTCAGGGTCTGAACCGTCCTGGCGCCCTCGACCTGATAGTCGCCGGCGGTTCCAGTGACCTGCTTGAAGGCGTCCAGGGTCATCCGCACGCCCGTGGCGCCGACCGGATGCCCGGCGCCGATCAGGCCGCCGGACGGATTGATCGGCAGGCGGCCGCCCATGGCGATGTCGCCGGCTTCGACAGCTTTCCAGCTTTCGCCTGGCGCGGTCAGGCCCAGATGGTCGATGGCCATATATTCGGTGGCGGTGAAGCAGTCGTGGGTCTCGACCGCGTGGATCTGCGACAGGTCGTCGATCCCGGCCCGCGCGCGGGCGTCCAGGATCGCCCGACGCACCTGCGGGAACACGTAGGGCTGGTCGCGACTGTTCTCGATCTTGCGGGCATAGCTGATCGGGGCCGAGCGGTGCCCCCAGCCCTTGATGCGCGGCAGGCTGTCCAGAGCCACGCCGCGCTTGTCGGCATAGGCCTTGGCCCGGGCCGCCGAGGCGAGGAACACCACCGCCGTCCCGTCGGTGACCTGACCGCAATCCTGCTTGCGGGTGCGGCCCTCGACCACCGGATTGGTCTCGTCCTGCGCCGTGAAGGCCTCCGGACCAAAGCGCCAGTCGCGCGTCTGGGCGTTGGGGTTGCGGCGGCCATTGGCGAAATTGAGTTCCGAGATCGCCATCAGGTGCTCGTAGTTCAGGCCATAGCGCCGGTCATATTCGTCGGCCAGTTCCGAAAAGGCGGCCGGCCACAGGAAGCGGGCGTCCTGGAATTCGTGTCCGGCCCAAGCGGCCGAGCCCAGATTTTCGGCGGCCTTCTGGCCAGGGACGTTGCGCATCTGCTCGATGCCGACCACGCAGGCCAGGTCATAGCGCCCGGCCTCGATCTCGGCCGTCGCGGCCAGGATGGCGACGCTTCCCGATGCGCAGGCGGCTTCGTGACGCGCGGTCGGTAGGCCGTCAAAGGCGGGATGGACCTGGCCGAACAGGCCGCCCAACAGCCCCTGACCGGCAAACAGCTCACCGGCGAAGTTGCCGACATGGCCGGTCTCGATCTCTTCCGGGTCGAGCTTGGTCGCCGCCAGACCCTCGCCCACGACCTCGGCGAACGCGTCGGCCATCTCGCGGCCCTGACGGCTCCAATTGGCCGAGAAATCGCTCTGCCATCCGCCCAGCACATAGACCATGCCGACCTCCCCGCCGCACCTTAGTTAGTCCGACTATACAAGTGACCATGGCGAAGTCCATGGTCGTCATTGACAGCTCGGCGCGAAGCGACGCACCAGACCGTATGGTCCAACCCGCCAAGCCCCTCCCGAGGGCTCCGACGCTTGTCCGCAACAGTTCAGCCGCCCGCGCGCTGAACCTGATCGGCGATCGCTGGACCTTGCTGCTGCTGTACGCGGCCTTCATGGGCGTGAAGCGGTTCGACGGCTTCATCGCCATGACCGGCATGGCCCGCTCGCTGCTGACCGATCGGCTGGGACGGCTGGAAGCCGCCGGCGTGCTCGAAAAACGGCTCTACCAGACCCGCCCCCCGCGGTCGGATTATCACCTCACCGCCATGGGCCAGGATCTCTATGATTCGGCGCTGATGCTGCTGGGCTGGGAGATGCGCTGGCGGTTCGATACGGCCTGCCCGTCACACCAGATTATCCACAGCCCCTGTGGACAACCCTTGAGGCCGGTGCTGGTCTGCCAGGCCTGCGCGGCGCCGGTGAAGGTGCGCGACATCACGCTGACACCCGGCCCTGGCGCCGGGTTCGAGCCCGCGCCCCGCGCCCGTCACTCACGGCGCTCAAGCGACGACACCCTGGGCGGCGTGACCCTGCACCCCATGCTGGAACGGTCGATCGAGGTGCTGGGCGACCGCTGGACGGCTTACCTGCTGGCCGCCAGCTTCTATGGCCTGACCCGCTTCAAGGACCTGCAGGCCGAGCTGCAGGCGGCCAGCAACATCCTCACCGACCGCCTGACGCGGCTGGTCGAGCGCGGCATGTTGGAAAGGCGGCTCTACCAGACCCGGCCTGAACGCTGGGAGTACAGGCTGACCCAGGAAGGCCGCGACTTCTTTCCACTGATCGTCGCGTTGATGGCCTGGGGCGATCGTTGGCTGGCCGGCGAGGCCGGCGCGCCGGAAATCCTCACCCACGCCTGCGGCGCGCGTCTGGTTCCGGTGGTGCGGTGCCAGGCCTGCGACGGACCGGTGGATGTCAAGACGACGGTTTTGCCAATAGCCAGTCGCTAGGGCTTCAGCGTCACCAGGCCCCGCTTGGCGAGCCGCCTGAAAGTCTCGCGATCGGAACTCACGGACGGCGTCCGGGTCGAGCCAGGCTCGACCCGGTTAGACATATCCGCCGACCCTATCCGGCGGCGCGAACGAAGCGACGCGGGGTCGAAGTTCGATCGGGTCGAGGGCTCTCGCTAACGCCCCACCATCGCCAGGCCGGCCTCGCTGTAGCGCGCGCCCTCGATGGCGGTTTCGGGAATGGCGGCGGCGATGTGGGCCAAGTCGTCAGGCGACAGCGCGACATCCACCGCACCGACATTTTCTTCCAGCCGGCTAATCTTGGTGGTGCCTGGGATCGGCGCGATGTCCGGCCCCTGATGCAGCAGCCAGGCCAGGGCCAGCTGAGCCGGGGTGATCCCCTTCGCCTTGGCCAGGACCGTCAGGGCCTCGACCAGCGACAGGTTGCTGGCCAGGGCCTCGCCCTGGAAGCGCGGCAGACCGCGGCGGAAGTCGTCTTTGGCCAGGCCGGCGTCGCTGGTCAGGGCCCCGGTCAGGAAACCCCGACCCAGGGGGCTGTAGGGCACCAGACCGATACCCAACTCACGGATCGTGGGCAGGATCAGGGCTTCGACATCGCGCGTCCACAGCGAATATTCGCTTTGCAGGGCCGCGACGGGCTGGACCGCATGCGCCTTGCGGATGGTCTCGGCGCCGGCTTCCGACAGGCCGAAATGCTTGACCTTGCCCTCGGCGATCAGGTCCTTCACCGCGCCGGCCACGTCCTCGATCGGCACGTTGGGATCGACCCGGTGCTGATAGAGCAAGTCGATGGCCTCCACGCCCAAGCGCTTGAGCGAGGCCTCGGCGACCTCACGGATATGCTCTGGCCGGCTGTCGACTCCGACCATGCGGGCCGTGCCGCCGGCCTGCTCGGGCGGGACGATCTTGAAACCGAACTTGGTGGCGATGACGATCTTGTCGCGGAAGGGTTTCAGCCCCTCGCCGACCAGTTCCTCATTGACGAAGGGGCCATAGACCTCGGCGGTGTCGAAGAATGTCACGCCCAGCTCGACGGCCCGGGCCAGCACCTTGAAGGTTTCAGCCTTGTCGGGGGCGGGACCATAGGCCCAGCTCATCCCCATACAGCCCAGGCCCAGGGCCGAGACTTCGAGGCCGTCGCCGAGTTTCCGCGTCTTCATGGGGTAGCTCCTGTTCAAGGAAAGAGAGGCGTCAGGTCGCGGGCGGCCTGGCGACAGACTGAAGATGGGCGCGAGAGCCGCCCAGCATAAGCGCTTGCAGTCTCAACGCACTCCTGAGCAAAATTCAGCAATGGACCATCACCCCCTCCCCGATCTGACCGTTTTCGCCCTGGTGGCCGAGCGCCGCAGCTTTCGTGCGGCGGCCCAGAGCCTGGGGGTTTCGGCCTCGGCGCTGAGTCACACGATCCGCAATCTGGAAACCCGCCTGGACGTGCGGCTGCTGAACCGCACCACCCGCAGCGTCGCGCCCACAGAGGCCGGCGAGCGGCTGCTGGAGCGCCTTAGGCCGGCCCTCAACGACATCGACGAGGCCCTCGCCGAGGTGGCGCGTTTTCGCGATCGCCCTTCGGGCCGCCTGCGCATCAATATCGCCCGCACCGCCGCGCGGATGCTGATGGGACCGCGCCTGGGAGGGTTCCTGCGCGCCTATCCCGACGTGCGGGTTGAGATCACCTGCGATGACGGCCTGTCCGACATCGTGGCCGGCGGCTTCGACTGCGGCGTGCGGCTGGGCGAGCGCCTGCAGGCCGACATGATCGCCGCCCCGCTGGGCGGACCGGCCAGCCAGGCGCTGGTGGCCTCGCCGCTGTATCTGGCCGAGCAGGGCGCGCCGACCGGGCCTGAAGACCTGACGCGCCACCGTTGCCTGCTGGGCCGCC
>JAHINZ010000078.1 GCA_018895795.1 Alphaproteobacteria bacterium | reverse complement strand
TCTCCTCCTATGCGCCGGGCAAGGAGAAGGATGGCTACCAGAACACCGGCCTCTCCGGGCGCGTGCGCTTCGCCTTCAGCGACGCGGTCTCGGCCGAGGTTCGCTCGGTCTATTCCTATGGTCGCAATGACTTCGACGGCTTTGGCGTGGACTCGCCGGAGTTTGGCCGCACCGAGGAGCTGGTGATCTATACCGGCCTGAACTTCGCGCTCCTGGACGGCCGCTGGAACAACCGTGTCGCCTACGGCTACACCGACACCGATCGCGAGAACATCAATCCGGCCCGCCCGACCGTCCCGCTGACCTTCGACGCCGCCGGCAAGAACAAGCGCTGGGAATATCAAGGCGCCTTCGCCGTGACCGACGCCGTCACCGCGTCGTTCGGCGCCGAGAGCGAACGCTCGCGGATGGCTGTTCGCTCCCCCAGCCTCAGCGCGCCCAATCCGGGGTTTCGCGTCGGTCGGGTCGGCGTGGACAGCGTGTTCGGGCAACTTCAGGCCGAGGTCGTCCCCGGTCTGACCCTGACGGGCGGTCTGCGCTATGAAGACCATGACACCTATGGCCGCCACACCCTGGGCCAGGTTTCGGCGGCCTGGGCTCTGAATGAGGGGAGCACCGTCCTGCGCGCCAGTTTCGGCCAAGGCTTCCGCGCGCCAGGCCTGTACGAACTCTACAGCGAGTACGGCAATCTCGGCTTGGATCGCGAAGCGTTCGACAGCTGGGACGCCGGCGTCGAGCAGCACTTGCTCGACGGCAAGGCCAAGGTTTCGGCCACGGTGTTCCAGCGCCAGGCTGATAATGAGATCCGCTTCTTTTCCTGCAGTTTCGGTTCGACCGACGCCTTGTGCCGTCCCGGTGGCGCATTCCGTTACGGCTATTACAAGAACGTCCAGAAGACCGAGGCCAAGGGCCTGGAGTTGATTGGTCAGCTTGAGGCTACCGATCGCCTGACCTTGAGTGGAAACTACACCTACACCGACGCCGAGAACGCCTCTGGCGCGGCGGCGGGCAAACAACTGACACGGCGACCAAAGGCCCTGGCCAATCTTTCGGCGAGCTATCGGTGGCCCGTCGGCCTGAACACCACGGTCGCCGCGCGGCATGTCGGCAAGACGTTCAACAACGAGGCCAATACGGTGTCGGTCAATGGTTACACGCTTGTCGATCTGCGCGCCTCGTATCCGATCAATGAGACTTTGGAAGTCTATGGTCGGATCGAGAACGCCTTCGACGAGAAATATCAGACGGTCCTCAACTACGGGACACCGGGACGCGGCGCGTTCTTGGGTGTGCGCGCAAAGTTCTAAGGTCGGATAGGCGCAGCTGTCCGAGCTGCGTATTCACGCGCGGCGGTCGTTCAAGGACGACCGCCGCCTTTCTTAGGTGTTACATTCACCGCGGGAGGACGATTATGGCCGCCTTGATGATCCAGGGCTGCGGCTCGGATGTCGGTAAGTCGGTCCTGGTCGCCGGCCTTTGCAGGCTATTTACAAACCGGGGACTGAGGGTGCGGCCGTTCAAGCCGCAGAACATGTCCAACAATGCGGCGGTCACCGCCGATGGCGGCGAGATCGGTCGCGCCCAGGCCTTGCAGGCCATGGCCTGCCGCACGCCGCCGACGGTCGACATGAATCCCGTGCTGCTCAAGCCGCAAAGCGATGTGGGCGCGCAGTTGATCGTGCAGGGAAAGATGGCCGGGACCTGGCAGGCCAGAGGCTACCAGGACCGCAAGGGGGAATTGCTCGGCACGGTATTGGACAGCTTCCGGCGCCTCGAAGCCGAATGCGACCTGGTGATCGTCGAGGGGGCAGGCAGTCCCGCCGAGATCAATCTGCGCGCCGGCGACATCGCCAATATGGGGTTTGCCCGCGCCGCCGATGTCCCCGTTGTGCTGGTCGGAGACATTGACCGGGGCCATGTCATCGCGGCTCTGGTTGGGGCTCACGTCGTGCTGGCCGACGGAGATCGCGCGATGATCCGCGGCTTTCTGATCAATAAATTCCGGGGCGATCCGTCGCTATTCCTGGATGGCCGCATCGAGATCGCCCGACGCACGGGCTGGCCGGACCTGGGCATGGCGCCCTGGCTTGCGGCGGCGCGGTCCTTGCCGGCCGAGGATGCCATCGTGCTGGATCGATCGGCTCCGGGCGCGCGGCGGCGACTTCGAATCGTCGCGCCCATGCTGTCGCGGATCGCCAATTTCGACGATTTTGACGCGCTGCGTCTGGAACCCGACGTGGATTTCGGCTTCGTGCCGCCCGGTCAGCCGCTGCCCGGCGACGCCGATCTGGTGATCCTGCCGGGCACCAAGGCGACCCTGGCTGATCTGGCGTTTCTGCGCGCTGAGGGCTGGGACATCGACCTGGCGGCGCATGTCCGACGCGGGGGACGGGTGCTCGGCGTCTGCGGCGGCTATCAGATGCTGGGGCGGACCTTGAGCGATCCCCTGGGTATCGAGGGGCGGCCCGAAACCGTCGATGGTCTGGGGCTGCTGGATGTCGACACAGTTCTGACTGGAGACAAGATCCTGGCGCCGGTATCCGGCCGCCTGGAGCCCTCCGGAGGCTGTTTCGAAGGCTATGAAATGCACGTTGGCCGCACCACGGGCGCCGCCCGACCTCTATTGACGCTGGACAATGGCGCGACGGACGGCGCGCGGTCGCCCAATGGGCTGATCATGGGCTGCTACGTCCACGGCCTGTTCAACCGAGGCTCGGCGCGCGAGGCTTTTCTGGGCGAAATGGGCGCCGCGTCCGATGGTTGTGAGCAGAACGAGCGCGTGGATGCCGCCTTGGATGAGATCGCGGGGGCCCTTGAAGAGGCATTTGATATCCAGGCCCTGGCGCGCATCGCCGGCCTGGGTTCAGTCGCGCCTCGGTCAGGCCTCTAGTCGCGGACATGTAGCTTGGCCACGGTGATGTTCAGGCGGCAGGCCGCCGGACCCGCTGTTGGCGGATGGCGAAACTCTGCGTCACGAGCGCGGCGGTTCCAAATATGGTCATGAAGGCGATGTCTGCGGCGTCACGCCCTGTCGCGACACGGACGAGGCCATCCAGCGGCGCCCGCCCTGTTGGGTCAATCAATCGCCATCGACCGCCCAGATACACCTCAGCGACCGCGTGGAGATCGGCGGGT
Source organism: Alphaproteobacteria bacterium (assembly GCA_018895795.1). Lineage (GTDB taxonomy): Bacteria > Pseudomonadota > Alphaproteobacteria > Caulobacterales > Caulobacteraceae > Caulobacter. Next base: position 1,262 of record JAHINZ010000078.1, on the reverse strand, counting down.
TCCAGGTTCCACGCATAGGCGCTGACCGCCCGAGCGGGAATGTCGGCGGCTCTGCAAAGCGTGATCGCCAGGTGCGCGAAGTCGCGACAGACTCCGGCGCGATCAACAAAGGTTTCGCGCGCGGTTGTGGCTGCGTCGCTGACGCCGGCGACGTAGTCGATATGTTCCGCGATCCAGTCCAGGATCGCTGTAACCTTCGCGCCGCCGGACAGTGTCGAGAATTCTCGCTCGACGAAACGCTCGAACCGGTCGGAAGGACAATAGCGACTGGCGCGCAGGTAGGGCAGGGCGTCGCCGGGCAGATCACGAATGGCCATTATGGCCGCACCCTCGAGTTCCGGAAATCGCTCGGCGACCTCGACGTCGGCGGCATAGGTGATCTCGACTCGCCCTTTGGCTGTGAATACAGCGCGGCGTTCGCCGTTGTGATCATCGTCAAGCCGCGCGATCTGGGTGGGCGGCGAGATTGTCAGGGCCTCGGCGTGGATCGTCTGACCGAATCCATGCGTCGCCTCGAGCAGCAGCAGCACCTCGCAGGGCGTCGCGAAGTCATAGGTCAGCTTGGCCTGAATATCGAACCGCATAGGTTTCTCCCAGGTCCGACAAACGCGCCGCGCGAGCTTGCGTTGCTTTAAGCCCCGGCGCGTCTCCCACCGGGTCGCACGAATCCGGAGCTGCGGCGCTCTATTTTGCGACGGTGAGCTTGAAGACCATCGTATTGCGATAGGTTTGGCCCGGATCGAGGCGAACCGGGGCGAAGTTGGGTTGATTGGGCGCGTCGGGAAAGTGCTGAGGCTCAAGCGCTATGCCGTCACCCTGACGATAGATTTTGCCGCCCTTGCCGATGGTCGTGCCGTCGATGAAATTGCCCGTATAGACTTGGATGCCCGGCTGATCGGTCAGGATCTCCAAAGTCCGGCCGCTGACGGGATCGGAGAGACGCGCCGCCAGGCGAAGCGCGCCGCCCGAAGCGCCTCGCAGGACATAGTTATGGTCGTAGCCGCGGCCGATCACGATCTGAGGATCGCTGGCGTCCCGAAGTCTTTCGCCGACGACATGGGGCGTTCTGAAATCGAATGGCGTTCCCGCGACGGGAGTTGTCGCGCCGGTGGGAATCAACTCGGCGTCCACGGGCGTGTAGCCGTCCGCCTCCAAGGTTAGAATATTACCCATGGCGCCCTGGGACGAGCCCTCGCCCGCCAGGTTGAATAGCGCATGGTTGGTCAGGTTGACGATGGTGGGTTTGTCGGTGGTTGCGCCGT
>JAHINZ010000007.1 GCA_018895795.1 Alphaproteobacteria bacterium | reverse complement strand
GACGACGACATGTTGGTGCCGATCAGCTGCTCGATGCGGCTGGCCGAGCGCATCCCCAACGCCCAGCTCGAGGTCGCCCCCTGGGGCGGCCACGGCCACACGGTCACCGATCCGGAGACCTTCAACGCGGCGGTGCTGGGGTTTCTGGAGGGGGTGGATTGAAGACGCTCAGCCAGATCCTCCCCCTCTGGGGGAGGTGGCCCGGAGGGCCGGAGGGGGCCAACTCGGCCTAGGCCGCATGAGCCCCCTCAGTCGCTTCGCGACAGCTCCTCCAGAGGGGGAGCATCTTCATGACATTCCCAAACAGGACAAACCCCATGCAGGTCGGCGTCTTCATCCCCATCGGCAACAACGGCTGGCTCATCTCCGAGACCTCGCCGCAGTACATGCCCAGCTTCGCCCTGAACAAAGAGATCACCCTGAAGGCCGAGAAATACGGCTTCGACTTCGCGCTCTCGATGATCAAGCTGCGCGGGTTCGGCGGCAAGACCCAGTTCTGGGAGCACAATCTCGAAAGCTTCACCCTGATGGCCGGCCTGGCGGCCGTGACGACGAAGATCAAGATCTTCGCCACCGTCGCCACCCTGACCATCCCGCCGGCCATCGCCGCGCGGATGGCCTCGACCATCGACTCCATCGCCCCGGGCCGCTTTGGCCTGAACCTCGTCACCGGCTGGCAGAAGGCCGAATATGACCAGATGGGCCTGTGGCCGGGCGAGGCCCACTATACCGACCGCTATAATTACCTGGCCGAATACACCACCGTGCTGAAGGACCTGCTGGAGACCGGGGTGTCGGACTTCAAGGGCCAGTACTTCCAGATGAACGACTGCCGGGTCAGCCCCCACCCCAAGGAGACCAAGCTGATCTGCGCCGGCTCGTCCAACGAGGGCCTGGCGTTCACGGCGCAATATGCCGACTACAGCTTCGCCCTGGGCAAGGGCACCAACACCCCGGCCGCCTTCGCCCCGGTCAATGACCGCCTGAAGGCCGCCGCCGACAAGACCGGCCGCGACGTGGCCAGCTTCATCCTGTTCATGATCATCGCCGACGAGACCGACGAGAAGGCCCAGGCCAAGTGGCAGTCCTATCGCGACGGCGCCGACCAGGAAGCCCTGGCCTGGCTGACCGAGCAGGCCGCCCCCAACGCCAAGGCCGGCGCCACCACCAACACCACCCAGCTGGCCGACGCGGCCTCGGCCGTCAACCTCAACATGGGCACCCTGGTGGGCTCGTATGAGCGCGTGGCGCGGATGCTGGACGAGGTGGCGGCCGTGGAGGGCACGGCCGGCGTGCTGCTGGTGTTCGACGACTTCGTGCAGGGGGTGGAGAACTTCGGGACGAAGATCCAGCCGCTGATGAAATCGCGGAACTAGGCTGGCGACTGGCCCCCTACGGGTCGCTTCGCGACCGTCTTCCCCCGGAGGGGGAAGATGAAGACTGCGGACTCATCTTCCCCCTCCGGGGGAGGAGCGCCGCAGGCGCGGAGGGGGCCAGTGGCTGACATCCTAATCCGCCGACAACATCCCCAGCAGCTTCAGCCGAAACGTCATGACGCTGCCGCCCGGGATCGGGCCGACGTCGCGATTGCCGTAGCCCAGCTCGGGCGGCACGAACAGCAGCCACTCATCGCCGACCTTCATCAGCGGCAGGGCTTCCAGCCAGGCCTGGACCAGGCCGTCCAGCGGCATGATGGCCGGCTGATTGCGTTCGAACGAGCTGTCGAACACCGTGCCGTCCAGCAACTTGCCCTCGTAATGCACCTTGATCACGTCGCCCAGCTTGGGCGACGGGCCGGCCGGACCCGCGGCGAGGACCTTGTATTGCAGGCCCGACGGCAGCACGACCACGCCGGGCGCCTTGGCGTTGGCGGCCAGGAACGCCGCGCCGGCGGTCGCCGCGGGAGACGGGCTCAGGCTGGGCGGCGCGGTCACCACGGGCGATTGGGCCGCGGCGGCGGTCGCGAGGCTCAATGCCAAACCCAGGCTCAAACAAGCTAAACGAAGCATTCATGGTCCTTACAGAGAATCTTTTTGGCGAGGGATAGACTAAAAGCTTTCCGCGGCGTCGCAACCTTTTCGATTGGCAAAACCTCAAACAAATCCAGACTCTTGCGGAAATATATATTTGGCTGAGCGGCTTCATCGAACGCGCTCCCAGCCGTTTCACAGCCACTTGTCGAGAATGTGACCAAGAATAACCAAGCGTTAGAAGCTATTCTGGTACACGGTCATTTCTTGAAGCGTCCAACCATAGCAGAAGGAGGAGTACGCCATGACCAGACACACCGGCGCCAGCGCCGCCCAACGCCACTGGTGGCAACGCTATCCGATGTTCGCCCTGGCCGCCGGCTGGGTGATGATCGGCGCGGTGATGATGATCGGCGTGGCCCAGCTGCACCTCGTCTGAGCCCGGCCTCGAAACCGCCACGGGAAGGGTGCTATAGCCACGCTTCCCGTCCGCCCGCCCGAAGACTCGCCTTGCGCCCGATCAAAGCCGCCCTCCTCACCGTCTCCGCCCTGGTCGCGACCGCCGTCCTGGCCGGCTGCGCCACCCAGACCCATGAGACGGTCTATATTCCGGTGATCGCCCCCACCCCGCCCAGTTCGCTGACCCCGCAGCCGGCGGTGCTGTTCAACCAGACCAAGGCCGGCCGCAAGCTGTTCACCCTGGACGCCGAGTTCCCCTATTGCGACGTCGAGACCGGCAAGGTGATCGTGGTGCCCCGCTGGTACGTCACCGACTTCGCCAGCGTGCCCTGGTACGGCCAGAGCTTCATCGACCCGCAGGGCCCGACCGCCCGCGCCGCCATCGTCCATGACTGGCTGTACGCCGTCGGCGAACCGGGCAAGCGCGAAGAGGCCGACGGCATCTTCTACCGCGCCATGATCAAGTACGGCGTGCCCAGCTTCCAGGCGGGCCTGGCCTATCAGGCGGTGCGCACCGGCGGCGAGAAGGGCTATGGCCTGGCCGGCGACTGGTGGTTCGTCGACCCCAAGCGCCAGGACCTGCGCCAGCCGCCGCCCTTCCCCAAGCCCCGCACCGGGGCGGTGCGGATCATGCCGCGCTGCGTGGGCTTCACCGCCCTGATCCAGACCGGCTGGCGCGCCTATCCGATCCAGGCCCCGACCGTGGTGGTGCCGCCGCCGGTGGTGGTGACCCGCACGCCGCTGGACCAGGTGAAGGAAAGACTGCCCTGGCCGAGCGCCAAGCCCAAGCGGTAGCGGGCCGCGAGACCTAGCCCAGCAGCTGCCGGCCCAGGGTCTCGCGCAGGCGTCGCGCCTGCTCCGGGGTCAGGGCGCCCAGCAGGCCCTGGGCCGCGACCGGCAGATGGTCGGTGGCCGCCTTCACGTCCCCGAACACATAGTGGTCGAACAGGGTCTTCCAGGCGACGCGCTGGCTGTCAGGCAGGTCGCGCAGGGCCAGGATCGCCTGCAGCAAGGCGTCGTGCGGCGCGCCCCGATCGGCGGTCGAGGCGGCCCACCAGTAGTTGGTCAGCACATTCACCGGCGCCAGCGAGCGCACATGGTGCCACCACAGATAGGGGATATAGAGCGCGTCCCCGGGCTCCAGCTCGGCGACCAGCGCCGACTCCATGGCCCGGGCGAAGCGCGGATGGCGCTCCAGGTCGGGGTCGTCGAACGACACCAGGCTGATCGTCGGCCCGCCCGGCGTCAGCTCGAACGGGCCGATATAGAGATCACCGACGCTGCTGGGCGGGAACAGGGTGAAGCGTCGCCGGCCGGCCACCACGCAGGCCAGGTTCTCATAGGGATCCTGATGGGCGGCGATGATCACCCGGTTGCCGATCCACAGGCGCGGCTCGATGGCGGGATCCAGCACCGGCGAGGGATTGGCTTCGCCAAAGCCGGGCAGATGGGTGTGGGTGGCGATCGACTGGACGGCCAGGGCGGCCGCGCTCGGCGCGTCGCGGTTGGCCAGCAGAAAGTCGAAGCTCTTTTGCAGCCGGGCCCCGCCGCTGCGGAAATTGAAGCCCGTCAGATCGGCGTTGTAGAAGAACCGACCGCCCGCCTCCGGGTCGCCCACCAGGGTGGTCACCGACTGCTGCTGGTCGAAGGCCGACAGATGGGCGAACAGCGCCTCGTCGCCGGCCGCCGCGGCCTGAACCACAGGCCAGTGCGAGACCAGACCGCGCAGGATCACCGGCTGGGCCGCGGGAACGATCGTCCCGTGGAAGTCGGCGGCGGTGACCGCGCGCAGCGCGCGGACGGGCGTGGGCGCGGCAAGGGGCGGAACGGTCGAGGTCATGGCCCTCCTCTACGCTGTCGGGAACGCCGCCGAAACCCGCCCGCTTGGACCCCGGTTTCGAACCGCGCGGCGGACACAGGCAAGAGGCGAAGTCTCTCGAAAAACAACCTTGACGTTGAAAAAATCAGCGTTAATTATTGAAAAGTTTAAAGTGTGCTTGTTGCAAACGCACAAAGGTGTGTTGGACGCAGCAAAGCCGTAGCTTTCCCAGTCTTCTGGCGTCCAGTTTTCCTAATAATTTCTAGATTTTCCATTGTCTCGCGATTTTCTCGCGATGAACACACGCGCCTATTGGGGGGAATGATGAACAACAGCGATGAGAGCTTGCCTTTTAGCTTCACCTGGGACGGCCCTGGGTCGAAGAACGTTGTCGGGGTGGGTAATTTTCACAAGACCCTGCCCCATAATCAATATGGGGAAGTGGAGCCCAAAGCCTACGCCCAATTCGTCGCCAGCGCGGCCGGCGGTGACTACGAGAATGTTCCCGTCGGCTGGGACAATACGGTAACGCCACCCATTTCCAGCCCGGGGCAGGCGCCCTTCGCCACGAAGACGCCGCCGCCCAAGGCCGACAAGCTCAACAATCCGCAGGCCGGCCGTTCACATGACAAGCTCACGGGACCGCCCAGCGACTATATGATGGGTCCGGCGCCGTCGGTGCTGTCGGACTCGACGGCCGCCGAGATGACCGAGCTGCAGTGGATGGCGCTGCTGCGAGATCTTCCTTTCGCCGATTGGCCGACCACCCCGGACGTGCAAACGGCGATCAAGGAGATCAAGGCCCATTTCAGCCACGCCTTGATTAGCCCTGCCCGCAAGTCGGGGGACCTGGAGTTGGTCGTCGACCTGCCCGCGGCGCCCGGCGCGACCAAGGCGCTGGATATCCGGCTTGAGACCCTGTTTCGCTGCGGGTTGAAGGACGAAGACAAGGGCCCGATGGTCTCGCAGTTCTTCCTGCACGATGTGGCTTACGGCGCGCAGCTGATCAGCCAGAAGGTGCGGCCCTACCAGGCGCATACTGACTTCCTGTGCGATCACGGCTCCTGGCTTCGCGCCCAGTCATCCGGCTATGACGAGGACGGCAAGGGCTATTCCGACGACAACGCCTATGTCATCGAACCTGAATTCCGTCATTTCACGACGATGCGCGACCTCGCCCGGTTCGTGAACAAGGACGCCCTGCATCAGGCCTATTTCAACGCCGCCCTGCTGTGCCTGCACTGGAAAGTGCCTTTCGATCCCGGCTCCCCCTATGCCACCTACGATCGGCAGGGACGGTTTGGCACCTTCGGCGGCCCCGACCTGCTGACGCGCGTCTCCGAAGTGGCGAGCCGGGCCCTGGCCGTCGTCTGGCGGCAAAAATGGGAGGTTCACCGTCGCCTGAGGCCCGAAGCCTATGGCGGCCTGATGCAAATGCAGCACCAGGGCCATGGCGGCGTGAAGCGCGCCTATGGTCTTCCCGCCAGGGTGTTCAGCAGCGAGGCTTCGAAGCGACTGCTGAACGGTCGACACAAGGCGCTGTTTCTACCCATGGCCTACACGGCCGGCTCGCCGCCGCACCCCGCCTATGGGGCCGGTCACGCCACGGTGGCGGGCGCTTGCGTCACGGTGCTGAAAGCCTGGCTGGACGAAACAACCAACCTCGAGAGTCTGTTGAAGAAAAACAGCCGAAACGGTGTTGGAACCCATCCTGTCACCGACAGACCGATCGCGATTTCAGACGTGGACCAACACGGTCAGCTGACCAAATATCTGGCCACCGACGCGGCCGCCATGACCATCGAAGGCGAGTTGAACAAGATCGCCTGCAACGTCGCCATGGGGCGGTCCATGGGCGGGGTCCACTGGCGCAGCGACAACACCCGCTCCCTGCGCCTGGGCGAACAGATCGCCACCGAGCTGCTCCGAACCGAGAGCCTGGACTATGCGGAAAAGGCCAAGGGCGTTGGCGGCGCGGCTCCCAGCTGGGCCTTCACCAGCTTCAACGGCAACGCCGTGAGGATCGAAAGCGGCAAGGTCACGCTCAACGGGTCTGTGGTGGATCCCAAGACCAAGCTGCTGTGAGCGCCGCGTGATCATCGCGCGGACGTCTTCGCCGATGTCCGCGCGCTTCTACGCCTTCGCGGGCTCGAGGTAACGCGCCGCGAAGTCCAGGAAGTCGGGCCAGTTGGGGCCGGCGGTGTGTCCGCCCGCGTGCTGGCGGAACGCCAGGTCGCCCGAGGCGATCAGGGTCTCGGGGGCCGGGAAGGTGGTCGCGCCCAGGTCCCGCGCGCCCAGCAGCCGATAGACCGGCCCGGCCGCCACCGTGGCCATGAACATGCCGCGGGAGTCGATCCAGGCGTCGGCCTGGTCATTGCCGACGCTGATGAACAGCGGCCGGGGGGCGACCAGGGCGATCAGTTCGTGGGCGTCGACCGGCAGGTCGTCGGCGGTCAGCGGCCCGGCATAGCGCAGGAAACGGCCGCCCATCCAGTGGTACTCGCCCGAGGCCGCCAGGTTCTCCAGCTGCTCGCCGCGCCTGCGACGGAACAGCTTGGCGCCGCCCTCGCCCGACGAGGCGATGAAGCCGACGGCCAGGCGCGGCTCATAGGCCATGGCCAGCAGGGCGGCCTTGCCGTAGCGCGACACGCCCTCGACCGCGACACGCTGGGCGTCGGTGGTCGGGTCGGTCTCGAAATAGTCCACCGCCCGGCTGACGCCCCAGGCCCAGGCGCGCAGCACGCCCCAGTCGTCGAGGCTGCGCGGCTTGCCCCGGTTGACCAGGCCGATGATCCCCTGGGTCAGGCCCTCGCCGTTGTCGGCCTGGATGCTGGTGGGGTCGAGGATGGCGTAGGCCCAGCCCTTGGCGATGACCAGATCGCGCCAGTCGGGGCCCGGCGGCGGCGGCTGGCCCCGCGCCCAGGGCGGCCCGTCGGGAAAGCCCAACTCCAGCATCACCGGAACCTTGGCCGCGCCGTCGGGGACGACCAGCAGCATGTCCAGCCTGACCGAGATCGACGGCGCCTTGGCGTTGTCCACGACCCCGACCAGCCGCCGCTCGATCACCGCCACGCCGCCGCGTCGGGCGCGGGCTTCGCTGACCACGCGCCAGGTGACGGCGGGGGTCTTGGCCGGGGCGCGGCCATGGACCTCGCGGGCGAACAGCTCCAGCAGCTGTGGCCGGCGGACCGCCCACCACATCCGGGCGTCGGTGACCGGCCCGCCGTCGGGCAGGACCAGCGGGTCGGGCAGCAGGCTGAACGGCCCGGCCTTGGACTCGTCATAGTTCACCGCGTTCTGGGCCGCCTTGTTCCAGCCGTCGACGCCGGGTCGCAGCGCCTGGATGCCCAGCTTGTCCAGCATCCGCCGGTGATCGGCCTCGGTGGCCGGGCTGGTCTGGGCCAGCGCCTGCGAGGCCAGAAGCACACCGGTGGCCAGGGCGACTTTGGCGATTGATCTTACAAGGCTCATGTCGTCATCTGACCATCGATGACCCTTTCGATCCAGACCGCAAAACCGCTATTCCTGACCGCCCTGGCGCTGTGCGCCGGCCTGCTGGCCCCGCCCGCACGCGCCGAGGAGATTCCGCGCCTGGCCCGCCGAGGCGACGCCACCCAGCTGCTGGTCGACGGCAAGCCGTTCCTGATCCTGGGCGGCGAGCTGGGCAATTCCACCGCCTCCAGCCTGCCCTATCTGGAGAAACAGTGGCCCACCCTGAAGGCGCTGAACCTCAACACCGTTCTGGCCCCGGTGCAGTGGGACCAGATCGAGCCGGTCGAGGGCCGGTTCGACTTCACGGTGATCGACGGGGTGATCGCCCAGGCCCGGGCTCATGACACCCGGCTGGTCTTGCTGTGGTTCGGCAGTTGGAAGAACAGCATGTCGACCTATGTCCCGGCCTGGGTGAAGCGCGACGGCCGGCGCTTCCCGCTGGCGCGGTCCGCCGACGGCAAGGTCCAGGAGATCCTGTCGCCCGCCGTCCCCGCCACGATGGCCGCCGACGCCAAGGCCTTCGCCGCCCTGATGACCCACCTCAAGGTGATCGATGGCGACAAGCGCACCGTGCTGATGATCCAGGTCGAGAACGAGATCGGCATGCTGCCCTCGGCCCGCGACCATTCCGCCGCCGCCGAGGCCGACTTCCAGAAACCCGTCCCCGCCGCCGTGCTCAAGGCGACTGGAAAGACCGAAACGGGACGTTGGGAGCGCGTGTTCGGCCCGGGCGACGCCACCGACGAGCTCTATCAGGCCTGGACCTATGGCCGCTTCGTCGAGGCCGTCGCGGGCGCCGGTCAGAAGGCCTATCCGCTGCCGATGTATGTCAACGCCGCGCTGAACAGGCCGGGCGTCGCGCCGGGCGGCTATCCCAGCGCCGGCCCCCTGCCCCATCTGTACGACGTCTGGAAGGCGGCGGCGCCGTCGGTGTTCCAGGCCCCCGACATCTATTATCCCGACTTCACCCGCTGGGCGGCGCTGTACGACCGGCCGGGCAATCCGGTGTTCGCCCCCGAGGCCGACCAGGCCGGCAAGGCCGAGGCGCCGGCCAACGCCTTCTGGCTGTTTGGCCAGCACGACGCGATCGGGTTTTCGCCGTTCTCGATCGAGAGCGTCGGCGATCCGGCCGGCAATCCTCTGTCCGGCGCCTACGCCCTGCTGGGCGAGCTGACGCCGGTGATCCTGGCCCATCAGGGCCAGGGCGCGATGCGCGGCTTCCGCCCGCCGGTCGGCTATGACGGGACCGTCGACGCGGCGCCCCAGACCGCGACAATGGGCGACTGGACGATGAAGGTCAGCTTCGTCGATCCGTGGACGCCGAAGGATAAGCAGCTGTTCGCCGGCCATGGCGGTCTGGTGATCCAGCTGGCGGCCGACGAGTTCCTGGTGGCCGGCTCGGGGATCACCCTGACCTTCGGCGAGGGCGTCGGCCTAGAGCGCGTGCGCGAGGGCCGCTATGTCGACGGCCAATGGGTCGAGGGCCGCTGGCTGAACGGCGACCAGATCCACCAGGGCCGCCACGTCCGCCTGCCGCCCGACGCGTTCGGCGCGCAGCGGGTGAAGCTCTATCGGTATTGAGCCGGCAGGCTCCGCACGCCCCGTCCGTCACGGCGCTGCGCGCCGCGCCACCCCCGCAAGCGGGGCAGGAAGACCAGCTTTCTCCTCCCCCGTGAAACGGGGGAGGTGGCGCGCGACGAAGTCGCGTGACGGAGGGGGCGTGTTGCGTTAAAATCAACCTATGAGGTCTTCAAAAGACACCCACACTCTAGCCAAGTCGCTGCGCGAGACCCTGACACCGCCGGAGGTCATGCTGTGTTCGCGGCTGAAAACGCGCCAACCCGGCGGGCCCCGTATCCGCCGGCAACATCCGCTCGGGCCCTACGTGGCCGACTTCTACTGCGCCGAAGCGCGGCTGGTGATCGAGGTCTATGGCTGGTGTCACAACCTGGGGGACAGGCCTGAACGCGACGTACCACGCGATGGCTGGATGACAGCCCAGGGCCTGACAGTGGTTCGGTATCCGGCCGCCGAGGTGTTGGCGGATCTGACCGGTGTGGCCGACGGGATCTGGGACACATGCCTGGATCTCATGCGACGACGGCGGGCTCAGCACGCCCCCTCCGTCTCGTCGCTGCGCGCCGAGCCACCTCCCCCGCAAGCGGGGCAGGAAGACCGGCTTTCTCCTCCCCCGTGAAACGGGGGAGGTGGCGCGCGACGAAGTCGCGTGACGGAGGGGGCGTCGCCTCACTGGCCGTGGGCATAGACCCCGAACATCGCGCCGACGAAGCCGCCGGCCTTCTTGGTGCTGAGCATCGTCCCATCTTCACCCGTCTTCAGGGGGGTCCAGACGCCGGGCTTGAGCGCATAGGCGAAATCGTAGTCGCCGCCGCGGGCGGTGATCTTCAGGTCGATGGCCTGGCCGGGCTTGAGGATCAGCGGGGCCTGGGCCACCACCACGCCGTCGACGGGGTCGGTGGGACCGGACCGGCGCTCCAGCCGCAGCACCGGCTTGCCGCCTGACTGCACGGCCCCCAGGAAATAGTAGAAGTCATCATTCTGCAGCACCGCCAGTCCGGCCTTGTCGCCGTCGGCCTTGAGCGCGGCGCGGACGGTGACCTGGGCGCTGGCGTTGATGTGCTGCTGACGACGAGCCCAGAACGACGGCTGGCTGTTGTCGCCCAGCTTGTCGGGGCGGGCCGTCAGGGTCAGGACGCCGGCCTTGACGCTCCACCAGCGCTCGGTCGGGATGCGCAGGGTCATCCAGTTCAACGGCAGGTCAGGACCCTTGAAGGTCTCGGCCGCCGTGAAGGCGCCGCTGGTGGGCGGCGGCAGGACCTTGGGCGCGGGCAGGTTCGGGGCCGTGGCCACATAGGGGATGGTCTTGCCGTTCTCGAGGATCACCGGCCAGCCGTCCTTCCACTCGACCGGCAGCAGGAAGGTCTCGCGGCCGGTGTTGTAGAGATCATCGCCATAGGGCCGCACGGCCAGGAAGGTCGCCCACCACTGGCCATCGGGCGTATCGACCAGGTCACCATGGCCGGCCGAGGTGATCGGCAGCAGGCGGTCCTTGGGCAGGCCGCGCTGGGTGAGGATCGGGTTGTCCTTGTACGGAACATAGGGGCCGAGCACGGTCTTGGCGCGCAGCACGACCTGGCTGTGGCCCTCGGCCGTGCCGCCCTCGGCGGCGGTCAGATAGTACCAGCCGTCCTTCTTGAGGATATGCGGGCCCTCGGGCCAGATCGGCTTGGTCGAGGGATCCACGCCCTTGTCCAGCAGCACGCTGCGCGGGCCGATCGTCGTCCGGGTCTTCAGGTCATATTCCTGGATCCAGATGGCCCGGTGACCCGGATACTCCGCCGGCTCGGGCGGCGCGTCATTGTTGACGATCCAGGCGCGACCGTCGTCGTCGAAGAAGATCGAGGCGTCGATGCCGCCCACCTGCGGCAACCACACCGGGTCCGACCACGGGCCCTTGGGATCCTTGGCGGTGATCAGGAAATTGCCCTGGCAGTCGACG
>JAHINZ010000077.1 GCA_018895795.1 Alphaproteobacteria bacterium | reverse complement strand
GTGCTGGACAATGACGGCGAGGAAAATCCGTCGCCGATCGTCAAGGCGATCGATCGTTTGCGGACGACGACCCAACTCTGGCGACAGCGCAATGATCCAGGCCTCGCCCGGCGCAACGTCGCTCACCACTATGATCTCGGCGACGCGCTCTACGCGCTGTTCCTCGATCCCGACTGGCAATATTCCTGCGCCTATTTCGAGCATCCCAACCAAAGCCTGAGTGACGCGCAACAAGCCAAGAAGCGACATATCGCGGCCAAGCTACTTTTGGAGCCCTCGCATCGGGTGCTCGATATCGGCTGCGGCTGGGGGGGGCTGGCCCTGTACATGGCCGAGGTCTGCGGTGTCGGGGATGTGCTGGGCGTCACGCTGTCGGAGGAGCAGATCGCCCGCGCCCGGCAGCGCGCCGAAGCGCGCGCCCTATCCAGCCAGGTGCGTTTCGCCCTGACGGACTATCGGGCCGTGGTCGGCACGTTTGATCGCATTGTCTCGGTCGGCATGTTCGAACATGTCGGCCTGGGCAATTACGACACCTTTTTCGAGACTTGCCGCGAGCGGCTCGAGAACGATGGGGTGATGTTGCTGCACACGATCGGCTGCTCGGACGCGCCCAGTGTCACTAATCCCTGGATCACGAAATACATCTTTCCTGGCGGCCACCTGCCGTCGCTCTCGGACATCACCAAGGCGGTGGAGCGATCGGGGTTGGTCGTCACCGATGTGGAGGTGCTCCGCCTGCACTATGCCCAAACCCTTCGCGCCTGGCGGGACGCCTTCGTGGCGCGGCGGGCCGAGGCGGTCGCCTTGTTCGACGAGCGGTTCTGCCGGATGTGGGAATACTATCTGGCCATGTCCGAGACCGCGTTCCGTCATGAACAGGTGGTGGTGTTCCAACTCCAGATCGCCAAGCAACCCGACGCGGTTCCTCTGACCCGTGACCATGTGCACCAGGCCGAGGCGGAGCTCCGCGCTCGCGAGGCGGCGCTTTGACCGTTGGCCGGGACGAGGCGTGCCTAAGTCTCAGGCCATGGCGTTCAATGATGCTGTCGTCGCCCCGTCAGGCGGCCCTTCGGACCATGGCGTCGGCAAAAGCGTCAAACAGCTTTCGCATTGCCGGCTTCTTGTAGGGAAAGGTCGAGTCGGGATCCAGCGCGTGAACGATCATGGCTACATCCGCTTCGAAGAGCAGTAGCCGGCCGTCGGGCATCTCGGCGCAATCAATGCCGAAATAGTCCAGCCCGAGCCGACGGTGCAGGGCGGCGAAGGCTTCGGCGTGTCTCGCGGCGAAATCGATGTCAAAATCGCGCATCCAGGCCTCTTCCTCGGCGCGACGCTCGGCAAACTCCGTCATCTTGGCGCTCAGATAGTGCACCATCCAGTCCTCGGAGACCGCGAAGTGGCTCGGAAAGGCTTGGCCGTCGATGAAGGCGATCCGCTGCTTTCTGAACAGACCGTCCGCGCCGCGATAGTCGACGAAGGGCGCAAGATAGAGGTCCGGATCGTTGTGCCGGGCCAGATAGTCGGCCATGGCGGAGACGTCTTCCAGCTTCTCGAGGCCTTGGCCGGCGTGGGTCCCGACAGGACGGATGATCAGCGGGAAGTCGGCGTCGGGGAGCACGCTTCTGAGCGCGAGATCGCCCTTGATGAAGGACGCCAGTGTTTCACGCCCGACCCTGACCGTTTTGGGCGCGTAGATCGTCGGCTCGTCCTCAAACAACGTGCAGACTTCGTTGCGGGTCAGGGCCGCGATGGCCTTGGGCGCGCCGTTGACGACGGGCGCCGGCCAATGGGCCAGAAGGGTCTCGATATTGGCGAGGATCGGCATGTTTTCAGCCGTTTCGCCGATGGCGAGGAAAGCGACGTCGTGATCAGGCAGGTCCTTCAGGACCGTCGTTTCGGCGTCGACAAACACCAGCCACAGGTCGAGGTCGGTGCCCTCGAGCAGCAGGTCGATCGGGGTGTTGGTCATGAAGTCGCCAGCCGCCACGAACGCCAGGATCTTCAAACCATCGCCCCGACCGTGCGGGCGGTGATAGATCCGCCGAAGACCCAGCGCCATGGCCTGGACCGATAGGGCCTGCTCTTTCTGGCCCGTGGTCTGCAGCAGGGTGTAGAGATCCATCAAGGCCGCGGCGTCGGCGGGATCCTGTTCGATCCGGGCCACCAGGCGCCCAAGAAGCCCTTCCAAGTCACCCCCCTCATAGGCCAGGCGAACGATCGCGGCCATGCCCAGGGTGAGGGCAGGGTCGTGTCTCTGCGAATGCACGCTCATGCTGGGGTCACTTCCACGACTTCGCGTGACGCCACGCGGCCAAATTTCAGGGTTTCGACGACCAGCGCGTCCACGTCCGACGGGCGGGTCCGATGATTGACGATCGCGGAGCGGATGGCCGAGCGGCCGTCGATATGCGTCAAGGACGGCGCGACCACACCGGCTTCCTGCAGGTCCGCCACGATCCGCGGATCGAACCGTCCGTCGCCATAGTGGAAGCAGACAATGTTCAGCGCGACGGGCGCCGCCAGGGTCAATTCAGGCTCGGCCGCGATTCCGGCGGCCAGGCGCTGCGCCAGGGCGCAGTTGCGAGCCATGGACGCGCCGAGGGCGTTGGCGCCGTAAGTCTTGAGCGTAAACCAGGTTTTCAGGGCCCGGAAGCCGCGCGACAGGTCGGGCCCGTAGTCACAGGGCCACCAGTCGCCAGCCGCCATGCCGCGTTGAGCGCGAGAGAGATAGGCCGCGTCGCTGGCGAAGGTCTGGCGATGGAGCGCGCCGTCCCGCACCAGCAGGAACCCGGCGTCGTAGGGAACCTGGCCCCATTTGTGGAAATCGAAGGCCAGGGTGTCGCAACGTTCGATCCCGGCGACCCGGGGCGCCAGGTCTTTCGACAGCACGGCGAGTGCGCCCAAGGCGCCATCGACATGGAATGAGAGGTCTTGGTCCGCGGCGATATCGGCCAGTCCGTGAAGATCGTCGATCGCGCCGACATCGACCGTGCCGGCCGTGCCCACGATCAGGAAGGGGGTGAAACCAGCCCCGCGGTCCTGGGCGATCGCCGCGCGGAGCGCGGCCAGGTCCATGCGGTGATCCTGATCGACGGCGATCCGTCTGAGGCAATCGACGCCCAGACCGGCCATATCCAGGGCGCGAGCGATACAGCCATGGGCGGCGCTCGAGGCGTAGGCCGTCAGTTGCACGCCTGAAGCGGCCACGCCGGCGTTGCGCGCGGACGGGCCAAGGGCCCGTTGTCGGGCGATCAGCACCGCCAGGAAGTTGGCTTGCGACGCTCCGGTGACAAACAGACCGGTGGCCTGGGGTGGAAAGCCAAACATCTCACGCGTCCAGCGCACGACCTGGCGTTCGACGGCGATGGGCATGTGGTCGCGCCCGCCAAGATTGGCGTTCAGACCCGCCGAGAGCATCTCGGCCAGCATGCCCACGGGCGTGCCGGCGCCCTGGACCCAGCCCATGAATCCCGGATGAGCGTTACCGCCGCCATAGGGCAAGACATTGGCTTTGAAGATCTCGTGGCATGCCGCCAGGTCGGTCGGCTCAAGCGGCAGGTCCGCCTCAAATCGCGCCTTGGCGGCAGTCGGCTGCGCGCGCCAAACGGGCCCTGTCGTCAGCCCCTCGATATGGTCGCACATATCGTCCAGCATCGCGTGGCCCTGGGCCCGAAACGCCGCCCAATCGGAGGGATCCAGATTTTGAACCGCGGTCGAGCTTCGAGAGGCCGCCGGGGAATTTGAAGTCATGCCGCCGCCTTGAGCAAACGCTCAAGCGAGCGATGACCTAAAGACGCCAGGGTCCCTAGGGCCCCTCAAGTTTTCGATCGCCCGCGTGGCGAAGATTCCCACCGTCACGCGCCTTGCTCAACCCTTGGCGCGCTGCTTGGCGAGGGCGATCAGTTTGAGCCGGTCGAGTTCAGCGAATTTCGTCTTGCCGCTCGGATCGGTGTTCAGCGTCTCGAGCATGGCGAGCTTGGTTCGGCCGATCCTTTTGCTGACCGACATCAGGCGGCTGGCGTCCTTTTGCCGGCGATGCGTGTGGGCTTCGGCTTGCCGCCCCGGTTGATGGCGCCCTCGGCCGCCATGGCCCAACGTCGCGCGTCCTCGCGCTGACGGAAGGTCTCGCCTATATAGCGCGCCTTGCGGCGGACAACAGCGCGCCAGGACCTGGACGGGAGCTTCACGAACGTGGCCAATTTTTGTGTGCTCCCTGCGTACCGTGCGGCGTCGTGCAGCGGGGAAACGTGGCTTAGTCCGGCGTATGGTTGGTATGTGTACGACTTATATAGCCCTTTGATCATGCGCTAAAAATGCATAAATTTCAGCCGCATAGATTTTCCGTAGCCCCGATGATGGACTGGAGCGACCGGCATTGCCGCTCGCTGCACCGAACCCTGTCGAGCCGCGCGCTGCTCTATTCGGAGATGGTGACCAGCGGCGCCGTGATCCACGGCGATCGTGAAAAACTGCTGGGCTTCGACGCCGACCAGCACCCGGTCGCCTTGCAATTGGGCGGGTCGGACCCGAGCGAACTGGCCCTGGCCGCGCGGATTGGCGAGGATTTCGGCTATGATGAAATCAATCTCAATGTGGGCTGCCCATCGGATCGCGTGCAGAGCGGCCGGTTTGGCGCCTGTCTGATGCGCGAGCCGCAACTGGTGGCGGACTGCATGGCGGCCATCAAGGCGTCGGTCGCTGTTCCAGCCACCGTGAAGTGTCGGATCGGCGTCGATGATCAGGATTCCGAAGAAAGCCTGTTCGCCCTGGTCGACGCCAGCGCCGCCGCCGGGGTCGAGAGTTTCGTGGTTCACGCGCGCAAGGCTTGGCTGAAGGGTCTGTCGCCGAAGGAAAACCGCGACATTCCCCCGCTGGACTATGAGCTGGTCTACCGGCTCAAGCGCGAGCGGCCCAACCTCACCATCGTCATCAATGGCGGCGTCACCGATCTGGACGCGGTGGAGACGCATTTGGCTCACGTGGATGGGGTGATGCTGGGTCGCTCGGCCTATCACGAGCCCGGCCTGCTGGGCGCGGTGGACCGGCGAGTGTTTGGCGCGAGCGGCGATGACGTGTCCGAATTCGAGGCCGTCGAGCGCTTTAAGCCCTATATGGCCGACAAGCTGGCGGCTGGGGTGCATCTGGCGGCGATGAGCCGGCACATGCTGGGCCTGTTCCACGGTCTGCCCGGCGCGCGGGCCTGGCGTCGGATCCTGACGGTCGAGGGTGTGCCGGCCGGCGCCGGCCTGGAGGTCGTCGATCGCGCCCTGGACGCGGTGCGCCAGGCGCTGGACGCGCGACAGGCCAGGACCGCCGAGGCGGTTTAAGGGTGCAGGATCAGGGCGTGAGGCGTCGCTTCGAAGCGTGAGAGCCGCCCCAGATAGCTCATGCCCAGCAGGGAGGTTTCGAGACCCTTCTCGATGACCAGGGCGTCGACGTCCCGCACCCGCGCGCCGGCCACGGAGACGCTGGCCAGCTTTACCGAGGCGGCGCGGGTGCGGCCGTCGGCGGTGATGACGCTGTAGTCGTAGGTCAGTTTGCTGGTGTCGATGCCCAGGCGCTGGGCGTCGGCCATGCTGAGCGAGACCGCGGTGGCGCCGGTGTCGACCAGGAAGCGCACGGCCTTGCCGTCGACGGAGGCCTCGGCCCAGAAGTGCCCGTCGTCACCCTTGGTGATCTGGGCGGCGCCGTCAGCCCCGCCCAACGTGGCGCTGGCGGCCGTCGGCGCGCGCAGATCCGGATGACGCAGATCATCCAGGGACACCACGGCCTTGGCGGCTCCCACCGCCGAGAGCGCGCCCACCATCGCGATCGCCGCGAACTTCAACATCGAAGACACCCTGCCTTGAAGGCTTTGTGACCGTTTCCACGGCCGTTGCCTCAGACCTTAGAGCGCCAGGGGTTTGCAACCGGTGAATCGCGGCGTTGAATTATTGCGGATAGTTAATGACAATATAACCACGATTGCCGCGCTGCGAATAAGACTGTGATTAAACTTGTGTAATGAAACACATGTCCTCGAATTAACTTCAGATCGTCTTGCGCCAGAAGTATCTGTCCGTGCGAGAAATTCGAGGGAACGCACATGAAGTCGATAATCATCATCGCCGCTGTCGCTGTATCGGCGCTGACCGGCGCCGCTCAGGCCGCGACAAAGATCACCG
>JAHINZ010000076.1 GCA_018895795.1 Alphaproteobacteria bacterium | reverse complement strand
GCCGAGCGCGAGGCCGAGGCGACCTTCCTGTCCCTGCTGCATCCGGACCAGAAGCCAGCCGTGGCGTCGGGGCGGTTGCTGGTCCCGACGCCGGGCGGCGGTTGGCTGTGGGAGCGCCATCAGGAGTTTTCGACCTGGACCTGGTTCGACCATCAGCCGCTGGCGGACGATCTGGCGTTCGAGCCCGAAAGCTGGTCCGCCTTCCCGTGGCTGGCGGGCGCGCCGGGGGCGGTGTTCCGCTGTGTCGAGATTTCGGTCTCGGCGGCCAGCGACCGCGCGCCGGACCTGGCGGCGATCGCCGGACGCATGGATCTGACGCGCAGCGTCTGTTGCGAAGTGTTCGACGGCGCGGCCACGATCTGGACCGATTTTCGAGCGGGCGAGGGCGGGGCCGGGCGCATCCATGTTCATAATCGCGGCCTGGCCCATGACGAGGTCTCGCGGCTGGTCCAGACCCTGCTGGAGATCGGCAACTATCGCAAACTGGCCCTGATCGGCTTCCCGCCGGCCCGCGAGGTGCTGGCCTGGCTGGACGGCGCCGAGGCGCGACTGGCGGCGATCAACACCGAACTGGCCCTGGCGGGCGACAGCCAGTCGGTGCTGGATCAGCTGCTCAGCCTGTCGGCCGAGGTGGAGCTGCGCACCGCCCACACGCATTTTCGGCGGGGCGCCACCGAGTCCTATCATCGCCTGACCCAGGATCGTCTGGAGGCGCTGCGCGAGCGCCGGATGCCGGGTCACTCGACCATGAGCGAGTTCATCGCCCGGCGGCTGCTGCCGGCCATGCGCACCTGCGAGGCGGCCGACCGCCGGCTGGACGACCTGTCGACGCGCATCGGCCGCGCCAGCGACCTGCTGCGCGCCAAGCTGGGCATGGCCCTGGATCGCCAGAACCAGGCCCTGCTGCACAGCATGAACGAGCGGGTGGCCCTGCAGACCAAGCTGCAGGGCCTGGTCGAGGGCCTGTCGGTGTTCGCGGTCAGCTACTATGTCGTGGGCTTGGCGGCCTATCTGCTCAAGCCGTGGCTGCACGGGCTGCCGGGCGCGGCCGAGGCGGTTTTGTCGGTCCTGGCGCCTCTGGTGCTGGCGGCGGTGACCATCGGCCTGCACCGCCGCAAGAAGCGGATCGTCGGCGGCTAGGGGCCGAGGCTCTGTATCCGTGGATTTCGGCCGGGGTCCTTTGAGGAAAACTTAGGCTGTTTTCACGTTGAGTGTGGATGGCATGGTTAGCGGGTGGTTGCAGACCTAAGCTGTAGCTATGATATTCGTCGCATGAGCAACGATGGCACCCTTGGGTTCGCTGGATACACCTTTGCCGACACCAAGGGGTGTAGGGCGTGTAATCATGTGCTGGACGGGGCACCCGTGCTCATGTTCGTTCACGAGAATGACGGGTCGCTTCAATTTCTTTGTGGAGCGAACGGGCACACAGAAGCAGACGCTTCATGGGTTCACGCATCCCATGTTCTCGCAACCAACCCGGATTTAACCGACCTCCCGACCGTCGATTTCGGTTTTGAGGCTGAGCGCGAGGGTATGGGCAAAGAATGGCTGGTGAGGGCTTCACCAGAGGAAGTCTGATGGAACTGCGGGGTGGTCGCTAAACCGCCAGAATTTCGGCCAGCAGATTACCGCCGAAGGGCTTGTGCTGGGTGATACGACGAGCCCAGCCGAAGTAGTTCATCAGATAACGGGTTCCGACACCCATACAGCGGCGATTGATCAAATTCTCAACGTCGCGGTGATAAGCGTCGATACGGCCGATACTCAGGCCGCCCGCATTCTGCCCGCCTTTCTTGGCAACCATGTGCTCGCAGCCGGTGGCCTTGGCGACACGGGCATAGGCGCCGTTACCATCAGAGCAGATCAGAGAGTCGGCTTCGACCCAAGGCTCCATTTCAGTCGAAATGGACGACCATTTGGTGTCAGGAAGTTGGGTCTGGCAGATGCCGCCAGAGCGATCCAGAGCCGTCAGGACCGGCACTTGCTCACTCCCAAGCCCGCGCTGGCTGGCACCACCACTACGGCGCGCGCGTCGATCTTGTGGACGCGCGCCGCGCTTCCAGCCGCGAGTGCCCTTGAACGACGTGCGGAAGAACTTTTCGTCAGCTTCGATCATGCCAGCCAGCTTTTGGGCCGGATTGGAGACCAGCACCGTCAGGAAGCGGTGTCGCCAGCGATGCAGCGTCGGCAAGCTCAGGTCGATGCCGTGATGGTGTTGAAGTTCCCGAAGCGGGATATGGCGGTTCATCAGGTCAAGATACTTCGACCATAGATGCCGGTTGCGGAGCCGATAGAGCGGCGTGCCCGTGGTCGCACCGAAAGTCGCCTTGCAGTTCCGACACTTGAATCGCTGCGTGCCACTGTTGGCGCGTCCCCATTGGACAAGGCAGGCGAATCCGCACTGGATGCAAGGCGAACCACGCATGGCTTGGCTGCGCTTGGTCAACGCGACTTGAACCGCTTGGTTCTGGACGTGATTGGCGATGAAATCCCCGATGTCCAGAATATCGGACACCGGAAGCCTCGCTATCACACCCTTTATCGCGCTGATCTTTGACATATCACCCCATCTGTTCGCTAATGAAGGGGATTATACATTGCCATTACGTCAATAATGGACGTAGATATTTGGCGAATACGGTTATCGGGCGATTAACCAGATCACCCACACTCAACGTGAAAACAGCCAAAACTTAAGGGCGCGGCGATTGTTTTGCTGCGCTGCGGCGCCACATGTGAGTCCTGCCGCCGCGATGTGGCGACCCCTGATGAGGACGGCTTTCGATGCCCACGCTTTTCGACCCCCTGCGCCTCGGCGACCTGGACCTGCCCAACCGCGTGATCATGGCGCCGTTGACGCGCCTGCGCGCCGGCCCGAGCCAGATCCCCAATGCGACGATGGCCGAATATTATCGCCAGCGCGCCACCGCCGGCCTGATCATCAGCGAGGGCGTGCCGGTCTCGCCCCAGGGCGTCGGCTATGCCGGCGTGCCGGGCGTCTGGTCGCCAGAGCAGGTCGAGGGCTGGAAGCTGGTCACCCGCGCCGTTCATGCCGAGGGCGGGCGCATCTTCATGCAGATCTGGCACGTCGGCCGGATCTCCGATCCGTCCTTGCTGCACGGTGAGACGCCGGTCGGTCCCAGCGCCATCGCCGCCACCGGCCATGTCAGCCTGCTGCGTCCCCAACGCCCCTATCCGACCCCGCGCGCCCTCAGCACTGAAGAGGTCAAGGGCGTGGTCGAGGACTTCCGCCGGGGCGCGGAAAACGCCAAGGCCGCCGGCTTCGACGGCGTCGAGCTGCACGGCGCCAATGGCTATCTGCTCGACCAGTTCCTGCAGGACGGCTCCAACCAGCGCACCGACGCCTACGGCGGTCCGATCGAGAACCGCGCTCGCCTGTTGCTGGAGGCCACCGACGCGGCGATCTCGGTGTTTGGTCCCGGCCGCGTCGGCGTCCACCTGGCCCCGCGCGCCGATTCTCATTCGATGGGCGACTCCGACCTGGCCGCGACCTTCGGCTATGTGGCG
>JAHINZ010000075.1 GCA_018895795.1 Alphaproteobacteria bacterium | reverse complement strand
GATGAGCTGACCTTCGACCATGTCATTCCTCGCTCACGCGGGGGGCGGACGACCTGGGAGAACATCATCACCGCGTGCGCGCCCTGCAATCTCAGGAAGGGTGGCCGAACGCCGCGCGAGGCGGGCATGCACCCGTTCCACACGGCGCGCCGACCCAGCATGCACGAACTTCAGGATCGCGGTCGCCGCTTCCCGCCGGGGCACCTGCACGCCAGTTGGCTCGACTATCTCTACTGGGACATCGAACTGGAGGCGTGAGCGGGGGAAAGCGGCTTACGCGTCAGGTGATGTGTTTCGCGCTGGGGGGATCGCTGGCCGGGAAGCTCTCTTCCAGGCTTTCGTCGATTAACGCCTCCTGGCGGCTCTCGGCTACGTCCAGATGACCGGCGAGCTGGTCATACTTTTTTCCGACAGACCCGGCCTCGGCCTGGCCTTCGGTGGAGCCGTCGGGCTTTTGGAACGCTTCTTTGACATCGGCCTCGGTCACCCGGTTTTCGGGGTGCCCCGCCTGACCCAGATCCTGGGCCTGGGACTCGTCGCCCAACACGCCGGGACTGGAGCCGTCATGCTTTGTGGTGATGTCCGTCATGGTCGTATCCTCGTGGTGAACAAAGCTAACGTTCCCGCCCCACGCTTGTTCCTGTCGGTCGCCCTGAACAACACCTCGCTGTCCCGGGCTGTCTCCTGTACAATCAAAGCATGACCAATCGACCGACGACCCTTGAACGCGCCTTCCAACTCGCGCGGTCCGGCGAATATGCGACGATCTCTGATATCCGACGCCAGCTGAAGCTTGAGGGCTTCTCCGACGCGCCCAGCCAGATCAGCGGACCGACGATGCTGAAACAGCTCCGCAAGCTATGCGAGGCCGCGCGTCCCGACGTTGAACATGCTGAAACCGTCCAGCCCGCGCTGGACGCCCAGTAGATGGCGCTCTCGGACGGTCAGCTTCTGGCGCTCAAGAACCTCGCCCGCAAACAGGCGGGCGACGATGTTGACTGGATCAATATCAGCGACGCGCGCGCCCTGACGGATCTCGGCTTCGCGCAGCGTGACCGGGTCGGTTGGAAGATCACGCCAGAAGGTCTGGCCGAGCTCGCCGCGATTGGCGGCCCGGCTTCCTAGCGGATAGATTTCGACGCTTGAGACCTGCCCGCGGCCGTCATTCCCTGCTTGGGGGGAAGCACCCTCGCCCAGACCAACGGCGCCAAACGTCCCTCGCCTGGACCGCCGATCCAGGTAAAATTATCGCCGCCGGTGGACGAGGGCGCCAAGCGTTGGACCTTTAGAGCAAGGCGCGAGAAATCGGACTCCCGCGCCTTGCTCCAAGTTTTTGTTATCGCATCGGTTTGGCGGAAGATCGGCGTCCATTTTTCCGCGCGATGGCCTAGACGATATCGCCGAAGGTCATGTCGACCACCCCGACCATCTTGATGATGGCGGTGATGCCGATCCCGTTCGTGTCCATGGCCAGATAGCCGTCCGCGCCCACGACGCCGAAATAATAGTGGACCGTGCCATCCAAGGCCGTGTCGGCGGCGGCGATGAAGGCGGTCAGGCTGGCCGAGACCGGCAGCACCTTCTGGAAGTTGCCCACCGTACCGGCGATCGTGAAGTCGAGCTTGTCCGCCCCGGAGACGAAGCCGCTGCCGACGATGTCTGTCGCGCCCGTCGGGAGGGCATTGGTGTCGGCGTCGACGTCGCTGAACACGAAGCGGTCCGAGCCCGTGCCGCCATTCAGCGTGTCGACCCCCGCGCCGCCGGTCAGGACGTCGGCGCCTGTGCCGCCGGTCAGGACGTCGGCGCCCGCGCCGCCGGTGATGGCAATGGAGATCGTGTAGGCGCTCGCGTCAACGATCACGCCGCCGCCGCCGCTGTTGGTGACGCTTGTGATGCCGGCGGTCATGCCCTGTGCGCCCAGGGTGACGTCGGCGGCGCCCGTCAGGTCCAGAATCTCGATTCCGGTCACGTTGGCGAAGGCGACGCCGGCCAGGGTTCCGCTGACCTTCAGGATGTCGGTCCCGGCGCCGCCGCTGACGGTGTCGAGCGAGGAGAGGTTTGGACCCATGATGATGATGTCATTGCCCGTCCCGGTGGTGACGGTGTCATTGCCGGCTCCGGTGGTGACGATGTTGGTCCCATCGCCGGCGCTGATGGTGTCGTTGCCCGAGCCCCCGACGATCGTGTCGTTGCCTGTGCCGGTGGTGAGGGTGTTGTTGCCGTTGCCGCCGTTGACGAAATTGGTCCCGTTGCCCGCGTTGATGGTGTCGTTACCCGCGCCGGCGGTGATGATGTCGTTGCCGCCCCCGGCGGTGATGGTGTTGTCGCCGCCGCCCGAGGTAATGGTGTTGTCGCCCGCGCCGGCGACGAAGATATTATTGCCCGCCGGGAGATTGGTGATGATGGCGCCCGGACCGCTAGGCGGGGTCGCGGTCGGATCGGTGACTGGGGTCGGCGTCGGGGTCGGCGTCGAGGGATAGGCGACCAGGAGGTCTTGGCCATAGACGGCCGTCCCGTCGATCAGGGCGGCGCTGTAGTTGTTCATGGCGGCCGCGTAAACGCCGACGTCGGCCTTCATCGCCTCGGCCAGGATGTAGCCGACAACGCCCGCCTTGGCGGCCAGGTCCCTCTGGGCCACGCTTCCGGAGGCGAAGTTCTGGTTGGCCAGGGCGGTGAAATAGGCCTCGCGGCCGGTGATGTCGGCCCGGGCGGCGGCGGAGTTCAACCCGGCGGCCTGGGCGTAGGTCGTACCGATGATTTTCTCGTAAGCCAAATCGACGGCCTGGCTGAAGGTCAGCGAGCCGTAGGCGCCGGCGAAACCGGCCGCGCCTTCGCCGACGACACCCAGATTGGTGGCGAAGTTGATGTAGCGGTTTTCGAGGTTGAAGCCGGCGTAATAGGGGTCGTTCAAGTCGGTGGCGTTTGCGCTCGAATTGACCAGATAGGCCATGCCCGCAGCGCTCGGGGCGGCGCCGGTGTAGAACTCGTAAGAGAGCGCGGCGACGGCCGTGTCCTTGTCGGCGCCGTTGATGACAAAGGCCTTCGCCGAGGCGTCCGTACGCAGCCCGGCGAGGCTTTCGCCGGCGACCGTATCCAGAGCCGCTCCAGTCGCCTGGTCCGGGGCCAAGCCTATGTGTACGGCCGAGTACATCGTACGCAGCTGGGTTGCCGTATAGGACATGTTTTGGAGCCTTAGTTGTAAGGGATAAGTCGCGTTTGCGCAGTAATTAGATGCCTAACGCAGCGATCCGTTTAAATGTTCCGCCGGATAAATCTATTGCCCCGGATTGAAGACCTGCCCGGTGTTGGCAGGTTAACTGCCCTTGGCCGAGGGATAAACTGCCCACCTCGGATCTCGGGCGACTGCGGTGGCGACCGCCCGCGCCTCACGGGCCTGGGCTCGCAAGGTTCGAGGTCCCGGTCGGGCGATCAGATGCGGCTGGTGTTTGAAGCGGTTCTAGACCGAGTCATGGCTGGAGAGGATCCTTTGGGCGGACCCTTGCGACTTGAACCGTCGCTGCTTTTGCTTTCTTCGCCGGATGACTAGGTGGGAGGTGTGAGCCCGGTTGTTTTCTCCAACGCCGGAAGGGCCGACGGCGATCCGTCAGATCCAGATCCCGCAGCACGGTCCGGTCGGAGGTCAGCTTGCCCCCGGGTGATGGTCCCGGGATGAACGCGCTGGTTCTTGAGCAGCCGCATGGGCAGATCCAGCGCCGCATGCCGGTTGCGGCGCTTCTGGACCAGCATCGTTGGACCGCCGGACTGTCCCCGAAACAAACCGCCAGAACGTCCGTAACGGGTCGTATTTCCGGTTTGGCGCCCGGCGCGCAAGCGGGTGTCAGGGCCGCGTGGCGCTGACGGTCTGGCAAACCCCCGCCGGACTCAAGCGTCAGATTCTGACCACTAGGCGCCCGCGGCCCGGTTAGAGCGCGCGGCGCGGAAACCGTCGGGCGGCCCGGTCAGCGAAACGCGCGACGGGCTCGCCATCCCGCCCATGCACCGGCGTCAGAGGCGGCGTCACGGCTTTGCGCGAACGGCGGCGGTCGGTGGCCAGGATCGTCGAGAGGGGCAGGGCGCCATGATCACGCGCCATCTTTCGCGCGCTCTCGATGAGGCTTGAACCATAGACCGTCGCGACGCCGACGGCGTCCGCGGCCCAGTCAGCGAGGCTGGCGCTGCGCCCGCTGAACAGTTGGGCGACTTCAATGGCTCCGCCCAGGATCAGCACCGTCCGCGCGAGGTCGGTCCGGCGCATGCGTGGAAACGCGGCAAAGGACAGGGCCGTCAGGCCGCCAAAGGCGATGGCGTGAGCGCTCTTGTCGGTCAGTCCGAAAATCTGTTCAGCGCCCTGGAAGGGGCCCAGGGTCAGGATCGCCACCGTCAGGGCCCCCAACAGCAGCACGGCGCGCGCGGTGATCACGACATGGTTGGGCGTCAGCATGGGCGGGCTCTCGAATGAGCCCCATCCATAGCGGGCGGCTGACCGACACTCCGTGAAGGAACACAGTCAACCAAGGATGAATTCCCGCCCCTTGACCGGCCGCTCGAGCCCTAGCGTTTAGGAGCCTTGGTCCGGGGTTTGACCTTGGCGGCCGCTGCGGCTTTCTCCTGGGCGTCCGCCTCGGCCTTGGCGGCGTCGTCCTTGGCCTTCTTCCAGGCCTGGTAGGCCTCGATATAAGGCTGACGGCGCAGGATCTTCGAGGCTGGATCGATGATCACCGGCGAGATCGAGCCAACGCGCGCGCGGCCGGAGCCTTCGGCCATTGTCAGGGTGACGATCTTGTCGCCGACCTTGACCTCGACGGGCATCGGAAACGGTTTGTCGTCTGGCGTCTTCCAGCGCAGCACCAGATCGTCGCCCTCGCGGCTTTCCAGCAGTTCAGGCAGGGCGGCCTCGTAGAGGTAGACATCGAAGAACCAGCCGTAGTCCTTGCCGGTCACGTCGTTGACGGCGCGGATGAAATCCTTGGTGTCGGCGTAGCGCGGGGCGAAATTTCCTGGCTTGGGATCGACGCGACCATAGACGATCAGTCGGATCGCCTTGAAAAATGCTTCGTCGCCGATCAGCGCTCTCAGGGTGTGCAGGGCGTTGGAGCCCTTGTAGTAGATGTCGTTGCCCGGCCCGACCTTGGGATCATAGACAAGGTCCTCCGACATCACGTGGCCCGAGACGATCGGGAATTTGTTCTGCAGCGTCGCCCGCTGGGTATTCAGGCGAGCCATGTATTCCATGTCGCCGTGCAGCCATTGCGAATAGAGCGGTTGCATATAGCTGCCCAGGCCCTCGTGCAGCCACATGTCGTCCCAGTCGACATTGGTCACCTGATTGTCGAACCACTCGTGGGCCAACTCGTGCTGCAGCAGCCAGTCATAGCCGTAGACGTCCTTGGCGTACCCATTGCCATAGGCGTTGATGGTCTGGTGCTCCATGCCCAGATGCGGGGTCTCGACCACGCCCATCTTTTCGTCGCGGAACGGGTAGGGACCGATCATCGCCTCGTAGAAGTCGAGCATCGACGCGAATTCCGCGAACAGGGCCCTGGCCTCGGTCTCGCGGCCTTTCAGGTGCCAGAACTTGATCGGGAAGCTGTCGCCGTAGCGGCTCTGATAGGTGTCGCTGAGTTCGACATAGGGGCCGATATCCAGAGCTATGGCATAGGTGTTGGGATGTTTGGCGCGCCAGTTATAGGTTCGCCAACCATCCTTTTCCTCCATGCTCAGAAACACGCCATTGGCCGGCGCGACCAGGGGCGCGGGGACGATGATGTGCAGGTCGACCAGCTTGGGCTCGCCCATGG
>JAHINZ010000074.1 GCA_018895795.1 Alphaproteobacteria bacterium | reverse complement strand
GCGTCCTGGTAGCAGGCATAGTTCAGCGCATCGAGACCGCGCGCGATGAAGGGATCGTAAAGGGTCCCGACCGGGAACAGGCGCTCGCCAAACAGCGGCGCGGTCAGGCCTAGCGCCGCAAGGGTGATGAACAGATTGTTCTCGGCGATGCCCAGTTCGATGTGCTGACCGGTCTCGACCTTGGACCAGACCTGGGCCGAGGGAATGCGCCGGTGCTTGAAGACATCCTCATGGGCCCGGCGGTGAAAAACCCCCCGCCGGTTCACGAAGCCCCCGAGGTTGGTGGAGACCGTCACGTCCGGCGAGGTGGTCACGACCCGCCCCGAGAACTCGTCGGCGCGGCGGGCGATCTCGAACATCACCTTGCCGAAGGCCGCCTGGGTCGACTGCTCCCCGCCCCCCGCGACAGCCTCAAGCAGGACATCGGCGCTGGGCGTGGCGATGGTCGGCGCGACGTGCCGGCGCTGGACATCGGCGGCGAAGGGCGCGCGGGCGATCAGGCCCTTAAGGGCCGTGCGTTCGGCGCTGGACAGGCCCGACAGCGGATCCCACTCCTCGCCCTCGACGACGCCCAGGCGCTTGCGCAGTTCAGCGATCTGGGTCGGGGTCATCAGGCCCGAATGGTTGTCCTTATGGCCCTGAAACGGCAGGCGTAGACCCTTGACCGTGTAGGCGATGATGAAGCGCGGCGCATCGTCCTGGGTGGCGCGATCGAAAGCCTCCAGCAGGGTTTCAAGGCAATGACCGCCCAGTTCGGTCATCAGTTCGGCCAGATCGAGATCCTTGTAACCGGCGATCAGGGCCAGGGCCGCAGGGTCATCGGCCAGATCGACCGCCAGACGCTCGCGCCACGCCGCGCCGCCCTGATAGGTCAGGGCCGAATAGAGGTCGTTGGGCGTGGTTTCAATCCAGGTTCGCAGCGCCTCGCCGCCCGGCTTGGCGAAGGCGTCCCGCTGGCGTTTGGACCATTTCAGCGTCTCGACCGTCCAGCCGGCGGCCTCGAAGATCTCGCCATACCGGGTGAACATGCGGTCCTGGGTGGTCGCGTCCAGGCTCTGGCGATTGTAGTCGACGATCCACCAGGTGTTGCGTACGTCGTGCTTGCAGGCCTCGATCAGGGCCTCGTAGATGTTGCCCTCGTCCAGCTCGGCGTCGCCGAGCAATGAGATCATCCGCCCCATCGCCTCGGGCTTCACCGCCCCCCGGGCCGCCAGATAGTCCTGAGACAGCGAGGCGAAGGCGGTCATGGCCACGCCCAGGCCGACCGATCCGGTCGAGAAATCGACGTCGTCGACATCCTTGGTGCGGGACGGATAGGACTGGGCGCCGCCCAGCGACCGGAACCGCTTGAGGTTGTCCAGGCTCTGACGACCAAACAGGTGCTGGATGGCGTGAAACACCGGGCTGGCGTGCGGCTTGACCGCCACGCGATCCTGCGGTCGCAGCGCCTTCATGTAGAGCGCCGTCATCAGCGTGGTCATTGAGGCGCAGGACGCCTGGTGACCGCCCACCTTCAAGCCGTCACGGCTCTCGCGCAGGTGATTGGCGTTGTGGATCGTCCACGAGGCCAGCCAGAGAATGCGTTCCTCGAGACGGCGTAGCAGCGCGATTTCCTGCCGCTTGGCCGTCAATGAGCCGTCAGCCATGCTTCCTCACCCAGATTATTCCGGTGAGGTTTGCCCCTCACCGTTTGCTTCCTGGGTTTCATAGTCCTCGATCTGCCGCGCCGTCCACTCCGGAGACTTCGTGAACCGCGCCAGCAGGTTGTAGAATACCGGCACAACGAACAGGGTCAGCAGGGTGGCGAAGATCGCGCCCATGAAGATTACGGCGCCGATCGTCTTGCGGCTGCCGGCCCCCGCCCCGGTCCACAGAACCAGCGGCAGCGCGCCCATGGCCGTGGCGATCGAGGTCATGATGATCGGACGCAGGCGCAGGGCGGCGGCCTCGATCACCGCCTCCTTCACCTTCAAGCCCTGATCGCGCAGCTGGTTGGCGAACTCGACGATCAGGATGCCGTTCTTGGCGGCGATGCCGACCAGAATGATCAGGCCGATCTGGCTGTAGGTGTTGATGGTCGAACCGGTCATCAGCAGGCCGAAAAGTCCGCCCAGCACCGCCAGCGGCACGGTCATCATGATCACCGCAGGGTGGATCCAGCTTTCGAACTGCGCGGCCAGCACCAGGAAGACCAGCAGCAGGGCCAGGCCGAAAGCCACGCCGACGGCGCCGGACGCTTCGAGATAGTCCTTGGCCTGGCCGCCCCACTTGATGCTGACGCCCGGCGCGGGCCGGGCATCGGCTTGAGCCTGCAGGAACGTCACCGCATCGGCCACGGTGTAGCCTGGCGACAGCTGCGCCGTCAGGGTCACCGCGCGCAGTCGGTCGACGCGAGGCCGGTCGGGCGTGTCGCCGCGCAGTTGGGTGGTCACCACGGTCGACAACGGCACCAGCGTGCCGGACTGGGCACGGACCTGCAGTTGATCCAGATCGGCCACGCTGCGTCGCTGTTCCAGAGACGACTGCAGGATCACGTCATATTCCTGGCCGTTCTTGATGTAGGTGGTGGCGCGACGCGACCCGAACATGGTCTCCAGCGCCCTGCCGATCGACTGGGCCGAAATGCCGAGGCTGGCGGCCTTGTCGCGATCGATCTGGACCGACAGGCGCGGTGAGGTCGGCTCGTAGTCGAGCCGCGGCCGCGACAGGCCTGGATTGTCCTGAGCCGCTTCCAACATGGGCTTGAGCCAGTTGGCCAATTCCACATAGTCGTTGCCGACGGCGATCAGGTCGACATTGGTGCCACCGCCGCCGCCGCCGCCGCGCTGGAAGGCGCCGCGAACACTGGCAACGGCGCGTACGCCGGTGATCTTGCTCAAGGTCTTGTTCAGGTCGGCCGCGATCTCATCGGCGGTCTTGTTGCGTTCGCCCCAGCCCTTGAGAATCAGGACGCCGCTGCCGGTGCTGAACTGGCCTTGGCCGAAGCGCGGCACCGCGATGATGGTGCGCTCGGCCACGCCGTCGGCGCGATATTTCTCGAGCTGGCGCTCGACCTCGTTGGCGGCCTTTGCGGTATAGTCGAAGCCCGCGCCCTCTGGGCCGCTGATCGAGATATCGACGCGTCCGCGATCCTCGGCCGGGACCATTTCCTTGGGCAACAGCGTGAACAGGCCCAGGGCGGCCAGGGCCAGGACGATCACCACGGCGCCCGTCGCCCAACCGGCGGCGCGCGCGGCCAGCAGGCCTTCCAGAGAATGACGATAGCTGTCCCGCAGCTTGTCCATCGCCCGGTCGACGCGCCGGGCCAGCCAGCCCGAATTGCTGGCCGGCTTGAGCAGCTTCGAGGCCAGCATCGGCGACAGCGTGAACGCCAGCAGGGCCGAGAACACCACCGCCGCCGCGATGGCCACGGCCAGTTCGACAAACAGTCGGCCGGTGTAGCCGGGCAAGAACATCAACGGCGCGAACACCGAGATCAGCACGACGGTGGTGGCGACCACCGCGAAGAACACCTGGCGCGTCCCCCGCAGGGCGGCGACCGGGGCCGGCTCGCCTTCATCGACGCGGCGTTGGATATTTTCAACCACGACGATGGCGTCATCGACCACCAGTCCGACCGCCAGAACCAGGGCCAGCAGGGTCAGCAGGTTCAGCGAGAAGCCCAGCGGGGCCAGGACGATGAAGGTCGACAGGATACAGATCGGCGCAACGATCGACGGGATCAGCGCCGATCGCCAGCTGCCCAGGAACACCAGATTCACCAGGGCCACCAGGCCGATCGAAATGCCCATGGTGACCCAGACCTCATGGATCGCCTCGGCCGTGAAGATCGAGTTGTCGACGGCCTTGATCAGGCGCGTGCCGGCCGGCAGCGTCTGATTGATCGCCGAGATCTCCCGATCCACCACCTTTGAGATGGCGACATCGTTGGCCTGGGATTGGCGCGTCAGGAAAATACCGACCTGATTGGCGCCGTTGCCGCGGAAGATCCGGCGGCGCTCGTTCGAGCCTTCCTCCACCCGCGCCACATCGCCCAGACGGACCACGAAACCGCTGGCGTTGGCCGCCCGCAATGGCAGTCTGGCGAAGTCTTCGGGCTTGGAATAATCCCGGCTCACCCGGATGGTGAAGTCCTTCGTCTCGCTTTCCAGTGATCCGGCCGGGAGCTCGACGTTCTGGCTGTTCAGCGCCGCCTCGACATCATCCACCGTCACGCCGCGCGCGGCCATGGCGTCGGGGTTGAGCCAGATGCGCATCGCATAGAGCTGCCCGGCAAGGCCGGCCTGGGCGACGCCCGGCACCGTCGACATGCGTTCAATCAGATAGCGATCGGCGTAGTCGGCCAGTTCCAGCGACGACAGGGTGGTCGAGGTCAGGTTGAGGATGATGATTGGCGAACTGTCGGCATTGGCCTTGGCGATCTGCGGCGGGTCGGCCTGATCGGGCAGATTGGCCGAGACCCGGCTGACCGCGTCGCGCACGTCATTGGCGGCGTCGTCCAGGTCACGATCGAGCGTGAAGGTGATGCTGATCTGCGAGCGGCCGTCGCGCGATGAGGAATTGACGCGATCAATGCCCTGGATGCCCGACACCTGGCGCTCGATCACCTGGGTGATGCGCTCCTCGATCACCTCGGCCGAGGCGCCGCGATAGGAGGTCGACACCGAAACCACCGGCGGATCGACGTTAGGCAGTTCGCGGATCGGCAGGCTGGTGAAGGCCGCCAGCCCGATGACGCAGAGGATGATCGCCGCGACGGCGGCGAAGACCGGCCGGCGGACAGAAAGATCCGAAATCATCAGCGCGCCTTGCGCTCAGCGCCGCCGGCGCCGGCCGGACCCATTCCCTTGCCGCCGGGGCCGCCCCCGCCCGGCCGGTCGCTGATCGGCGCGCCGTCCTGGATGCGGTTGAGGCCGTCGGCGACGATCTTGTCGCCGGACTTCACGCCAGAGCGGATTTCCACGAAGCCGCCGGCCGACAGGCCGGTATCGACTGACGTGCGCCGGGCCACTTGGCCCTTGGGTCCCTTGGCGATCACGAAGACCGACGCCTGGGTTCCTTCGAACTGCACCGCGGCTTCCGGCACGGCGGCCGCGGTCCGTTGACCCTGGTCGATGGAAACCTTGACCAGCATGCCAGGCTTCAGCCGGCCGCCCGGATTGGGGAACTCGGCGCGGGCTTTCACCGCGCGGGTGGTGGGATCAATCCGCGTGTCGATCTGGGCGATGCGGCCGACGAAGGTCTCGCCCGGCAGGGCGTCGGGTCGCGCCGAGATCGGCAGACCTTCGCGCATCGAAGCCAGATAGCGGTCCGGCACCGAGAAATCGACGCGGATGAGCGAAACGTCGTCGAGCGTGACGATGGCCGTGCCTGGGCTGATCAGCATGCCGGGCGCGACGTCAGAAATACCGACCCGGCCGGCGAAAGGCGCGCGGATCACCCGGTCCAGCTTCTGGGCTTGCGCCGAGGCGACCCCCGCCTTGGCGGTTTCGCGGGCGGCGAGATATTGCTCGGCCGAGACGCGCGGCGCGACGCCGCGATCGGCCAGGGTCTTCCAGCGCTGATAGTCACGTTCGGCCTGGGCCAGACGCACCCCGGCCTCGGCGATACCGGCGTCCTCGCTGGCCGACTTCAGATCGACCAGCACTTGTCCGCGCGCCACGGCCTGACCGTCCGTGAAGTGCACGGCCGTGATCAACTCCGCGGTATTGGAGGTGATGGTCACCGATTGCCGACCTTTGGCGACGCCGAGCACCTCGATGCGGTCGATAAAGGGCCTCTCCGCAACGACGACCGCCGACACGTTGGTGGCGCGACCGACAGGCCCGCCCTGTCCCGCCGCCTTCGCGCCGAACGCCAACTTCAGGCCGCCGACGACGAGCATCAGGACAACCGCGGCCAGCGCGGCAAAGAGGAAGAAATGTCTGCGGATCAACGAAACGGCTCCAATCACCGAGGGATTCGGCGGACGGACTAGGTGCGAGGACATATGCCGCCCCCCTAAACCTACGTCCAGTATCAGCACGATGACGCAACATTTCAGTTCTGAAATGTTCAGAACCCGCGCCAGATCCCCAGCACGACGCCGCGATCCTTTGGGATCTCCCGTCCGGCCACGGTTTCCCGCCACCCCGCCTGCACGCCCCAGCCGCCGAAGCTGCGCACGGCCGACAGTTCGGCCTTGAGCCACCTGGATTTCAGCGGCCGCCGATCCGCCTCCCCGGCATAGGTCTGGGCCAGCATCAGCCATTTGCCGCTGGGGCGAAAACCCAGGGTCGCGTCCAACCGCGTCTCATTGGCGAGGCCCGAACGCCGCAGGCGGGCGACCTGCAAGTCGGCGAAGATTTCTCCATGTCGCGTCACCACTGATCGTCCAGCAAGCAGCCTTGCCTCCAGATCGGCCTCGCCCTTCCCTGGCGCGGCGTAGCCGGCGTTGCGACCAGCGCCCGCGTCGGCTGCGCCCACATAGACGGCCGCCACGCCACGCGGCGTCTTCAGCACGGCGTAGCGAAGACCCAGTTCGACAGGGCCTCGTCCGCTGTAGCGGACGAAGGCGTCCTGACCGCGCGTCAGTCCAGCCTTGGCCTGCAGCGTCAGACGGTCGGTCAGGCCGTGCTCGACGAAGAGCGAAGCGGTTTCGTCCTGACGATGATCGAGATCGCCAACGGCGCCGTCGGCGCCAAAACCCCGCCTGGCCGACTGCTGCTCGTATTTGGCGATGATCTGGGTTTCGCCCGGCGGCGCGGGCCAGGCGCCGGCTGACGCCTGCCCGCCTAAGCCGCCCAGACCGCAAAGAAAAGCCGCCGCGATCACCAGGATCGCGGCGGCGTCTTTTCGGTCGAATCCAAAGGTCAGTCGGCGTAGCCGGGCGACTCCCGATCGAGCTGACGCAGGCAGCCAGGCCAGGCCAGGCCCGCGATCATGCCCAGACCGCCGCCCGTCTGACCGCGCACCTCGGCCTGGGCGTGCTCGGGCGCCATCATGACGTTGTCGCGTCCCGCCGAGAGGGCCATCACCTGCTGCTTGCACGCGCGCTCCAGGAAAAACATCCCCATCCAGCACTCGGCCGCGGTCGAACCCGCGGACAACGTGCCGTGGTTTCGAAGCATCATCAGCTTCTTGGCGCCGAGATCGGCGACAAGCCGTTCTCTTTCGTCAAGGTTGAGCGCAATGCCTTCATAGTCGTGATAGGCGAGTTGAGGCAAGACAATTAGCGCCTGTTGCGCCAAAGGCATCAGGCCTTCCTTGTGAGTTGAGACCGCCACGCCCTGGTCCGTGTGCAGATGCATCACGAAATGGGCGTCTTCGCGCGCGGCGTGGACGGCCGAATGGATCGTGAAACCCGCCGGATTGATGAAATAGGGCGTCTTGTCGATGACATTGCCGTCCAGGTCGACCTTGACCAGGGCCGAGGCGGTCATCTCGCCGAAAAACAGGCCGTAGGGGTTGATCAGGAAGTGGTGCTCGGGCCCGGGCACACGGGCCGAGATGTGCGTGAAGATCATGTCGTCCCAGCCATGGACGGCGACGAGACGATAGAGCGCGGCGAGATCGACCCGCGCCTGCCACTCGGCGTCGCTGACCTTGCCCTTGAGGGACGTGCTGATGGACGTGGCTCCGTCGGCCATGGGGGCCTCCTCCTAAGTTATCGTTGTTGAGTTGAGGGTCGCGCCGGAGGCGTCGAGCGTCAAGTCCGTGTCTTCACGGCGACCAAGGCTTGCCAGCGCGCCGCGCACGCCCGACGGTCCCCCCAGGAATCGCGGGGGAGACTTGGAGATGCTGACCCTTCTGGGCGTGGCGGTGATTGTCGTGGGCTTCGCCCTGCGCTTCAATCCCCTGCTCGTGGTCGTCGCCGCCGCCCTCACGGCGGGCTTGGCGGCCGGAATGACGCCGCTGGAGGTGCTGGCCGCCTTCGGCAAGGCGTTCAACACCAACCGCTATGTGACGATCGCCTGGCTGGTGCTGCCGGCCATCGGCGTGCTTGAGCGCTGCGGCCTGCAGGAGCGGGCGCGCATGACCATTCAGCGGCTCCGGGGCGCCAGCGCCGGACGGATCCTGCTGGCCTATCTGCTGCTGCGCCAGTTCACCGCCGCCTTGGGTCTCACCAATGTCGCCGGCCAAGCCCAGACCGTCCGCCCCCTGGTCGCGCCCATGGCCGAAGCCGCCGCCGAGGGCGCGGGCCCGCTGCAAGACGCCGATCGCGAACGCATCAAGGCCATGTCGGCCGCCACCGACAATGTGGGGCTGTTTTTCGGCGAAGACATCTTCATGGCCATCGGCTCGATCCTGCTCATCGTCGGCTTCCTGGATCAGAGCGGCATCACGGTGGAGCCGCTGCATCTGTCGGTGTGGGCCATTCCCAGCGCCATCGCCGCGTTCCTGGTGCACGGCGCGCGGCTGCTGCTGTTCGACCGCAAGCTGGCCGAGCGTCGCGCCGGAGCCCCGGCATGATCGGCCTGCCGCTAGTCTATCTGGTCGCCGGGGCGATGTTCGCCGCCTTCGCCGTGCTGAGCGCCGGCGACAAGGCCAATACCAGGCGCTGGGGCAACGCCGCCTTCTGGGGGCTGGTGGCGATCAGCTTCCTTCTGGGCGACCGCCTGGGGGACCTGGGTAACGGCTTTCTGGTCCTGGCCCTGGCGCTGCTGGCGGGAACCGGCCGCCTGGGCGTCGGTCAGCCCGCCACCACCACGCCCGACGCGCGCCGGGAGATGGCCCAGCGGCTGGGCGCGCGCCTGTTCGCGCCCGCTTTGGTCATTCCGATCATCACCCTGGCCGGCACGTTCATCTTCAAGGCGGTCACCTTCCACGGCGCGCCGCTGGTGGAGGCCAAGAACGCCACCCTGATCTCTCTGGCCTTAGCGGCCGTGGTCGCCGCGATCCTGGCCCAGGTGATGTTCCAGCAACCGGTCGCCGCGCCGCTCCAGGAAGGGCGTCGCCTGATGGATCTGGTCGGCTGGGCGGCGCTGCTACCGCAGATGCTGGCGGCGCTGGGCGCGGTGTTCGCCGTCGCCGGGGTCGGCAAGACCATCGGCGACCTGGCCGTGCAATGGACTCCGGTCGACAGCCGCTTCGCCGTCGTCGCCGCCTACTGCCTGGGCATGGCCGGTTTCACGATCCTGATGGGCAACGCCTTCGCCGCTTTCCCGGTGATGACCGCCGGCATAGCCCTGCCCCTGGTGGTCGGCCGTTTCCACGGCGATCCGGCCATCGTCTGCGCCATCGGCATGTTGTCGGGCTTCTGCGGCACCCTGCTGACGCCGCTCGCCGCCAATTTCAACCTTGTGCCGGCGGCTCTGTTGCAATTGAAGGACCGCTACGGCGTGATCCGCGCCCAGGCGCCGACCGCCGTCCTCATGCTGGTCATCAACATGGTCCTGATGAATGTCCTCGCCTTCAGGGTCTAGCGCCCCCAGGTCTAGCGCTCCAAGCCTGGCCCGGGCGACCGCCTCTCGGTTCGCCAAGATCGCCTTGGGTCACATCGCCCGCGAGTATCCCAACAAGCTCGACCATGTGATGGCCGGCGACGCGGACGCGCGCACGCCTCGCGATCTGCACCCGATTTTCTTCGGCAGTTTCGACTGGCATTCCTGCGTTCATGGCTACTGGCTGCTGGCCACCCTGCTGCGCATCCGGCCCGACATGGCCGAGGCCGAAACGATTATCGCCCTGTTCGATGACGCCTTCACCGCGGCCAAGGTCGGCGTCGAGGTCGACTATCTGGCCCGCCCGGAAAGCCGGGGTTTCGAACGTCCCTATGGCTGGGCGTGGGACCTGATGCTGCAGGCTGAACTGATGCGCCACGAGGACCGCCCCTGGGCCACGCGCCATGCGCCCCTGGCCAGGGCCTTCGTCGCCCGCTTCCAGGACTTCCTGCCCAAGGCGGACTATCCCGTCCGCGCCGGCGTCCACACCAACACCGCCTTCGCCCTGGTCCTGGCCAGCGAATATGCCGACATGACCGGCGACGCCGCCTTTCGCGCCCTGCTGACCACCAAGGCGATGATCTGGTATGGCCAGGACGCCGCCTGCCAGGCCTGGGAGCCGTCGGGCGATGACTTCCTGTCGCCGGCCTTGATCGAGGCCGAGGCCATGCGCCGCCTGATCCCCAAGGACACCTTCGAGGTCTGGTTCGTGCGCTTCCTGCCCGATCTGGCCCGCAAGCAGCCCGCCACCCTGTTCACGCCGGCCCGGGTCAGCGACCGCACCGACGGCAAGATCGCCCATCTGGACGGTCTGAACCTGTCGCGCGCCTGGTGTTGGCGGACCCTGGCCGGAGCCCTGCCCGAACTGGATCCGGCTCGGCAGCACGCCGCCAACGCCGCCATGGCTCACCTGGGCGCCGCCGTGCCGCACATCGCCGGCGACTATATGGGCGAGCACTGGCTGGCGACCTTCGCCCTGCTGGCCCTGACGAATGGATAGGTCATGATCCCCTGGGAGCAGTTGGACACCGCCACCGTGCCTGGCGACGGCGTCGACCTGCGCCTGATGCGGCGCGGGACGGAATACTCGATCATGGCCGGGCCGATCGAGCTGATGAACAGCCGCCTAAGCGGTTCGGAAGAGGCCATGGCCACGCTGGCCTTCGACCGTATCGGCCAGCGGGCCGGCGCGCGCATCCTGATCGGCGGGCTGGGCCTGGGCTTCACCCTGCGCGCGGCGCTGGCCGCCTTTGGCCCGGACGCGCGGATCATCGTCGCCGAACTGGTCCCCGCCGTCGTCGCCTGGGCCCGAGGGCCTCTGGGCGGCCTGCATGGCGACAGCCTTGATGATCCGCGCGTCGAGATCTTCCAGGGCGATGTCGGAGCCCTGATCCGCGAGGCCGACAGCGTCTATGACGCCGTCCTGCTGGACGTCGACAACGGTCCGGGCGGCCTCAGCCGCAAGGGCAATGACAGCCTCTATGATCAGGGCGGCCTAGCTGCGGCTCGCCGGGCGCTGCGCCCTGGCGGCGTTCTGGAGGTGTGGTCCTCGACCCGCGATAGCGATTTCACCCGCCGGCTCGGCCGGGCCGGCTACGCGGTCGAGGAGGTCGGCGCCCGCGCCCACAAGGGTCGCGGGGCGCGGCACGTGATCTGGATCGCGACACGACCGGCGGTCTGACCGCATCGTCTCGCGACGCGATCGGCGGAGCGCCTCTTTCGCGCACAGGCCCGCGCGCCCGATCCCCTGGCGCGGCCCATCACAAGCCTGGCCGCCCATCCATATCAGGCGATAGCGACTTCAGATCGCTGACAAATCCCAAGCGCTCGACTCAACATCCACACCGCCCAATATGAGCGGTTACTTTTATGATTAACGCCAATTTCAAATATATGATCGGAACTCAAAGCATAAAAAGGCTTAGATCGTATTTTTTTGAGCAAGTCTAAAGCTTGAAATTCACAGGGAAACGCCATGATTTATCGCGAACCTGAAATTGAACTCGAATTATTCCGCAGCATTGAGATCATCACCGTATCCGCGGGATATGCTGTGACGGAAGAAGGCTATCTCAGGGGCCGCTTCGACAACCTGGAAGCCGCCTATCAAGAAGCCCTGGCGATCTGCGCGGCGCTGTTTGACGTCGGCATACCCGCCCGCGTTTTCCAGACCAATACGGACATTTCGTGGGGGCGATCCCCTCGCCGCCCACACTTGTGAGGTCGAACGGTGCACACGGACGAACTGGCGAAAGCACGCCGAAAACAACTCGAAAGCAACGGCCTTTTCTCGCCCCTGATCGCGGAGATCGCCGAGGCGCTCATCGAACTCGACGGCGCCGCCCCCCGCACGCTGGTCATCAACCACGTCGCGCGGCGCAGGGGCGCGACGCAAGCCTCCGAAGCGCTCATGCGGGAGTTGACCCTGGTGCTGGAGTTGCACTGCGTGCGCGCCGAACGCGAGGGCCGCCAGGCGGCCTTCGTGTCCGGCCCGAAGACCTGGGCGCTGACCGCGGACGCCTTCGCCTTTTTCAGAAAGCACATGAGGTCGGTGGCCGGTGGCTGAAACCCGACGCCTGTCGA
Source organism: Alphaproteobacteria bacterium (assembly GCA_018895795.1). GTDB lineage: Bacteria > Pseudomonadota > Alphaproteobacteria > Caulobacterales > Caulobacteraceae > Caulobacter. The sequence continues at coordinate 797 of JAHINZ010000074.1, read as the reverse complement.
ACACCCTGAAAGTGGTGTCGTTCATCGCCGCAGCAGGTTTCCTATTCGGCCTTGCGCTCGGATTTCTGATCCTCCAACCCCGATGACGGCGGGCGTTTAGTCCCCCCGGTCGCCCTTCATCAGCCGCGCCTTGTCGCGCTGCCAGTCGCGCGCGGCTTCGGTCTCGCGTTTGTCGTGGGTCTTCTTGCCCTTGGCCAGGCCGATCTCGAGCTTGGCCAGCCCCTTCTCGTTCCAGTAGAGTTTCAGCGGGATCAGGGTGCGGCCGTCGCGCTGGACGGCGCCGATCAGCTTGTCGATCTGCTTCTTGTGCAGCAGCAGGGTACGGTGGCGGCGCGGCTCGTGATTGAAGCGGTTCGCGTGGCCGTAGGGCGGAATGTCGGCATTGATCAGCTTGATCTGCTTGCCTTCCACCGAGGCGTAGGACTCGGCGATGTTGGCCCGCCCCACGCGCAAAGACTTCACCTCGGTGCCGGTCAGCATGATGCCGGCCTCGAAGGTTTCCTCGATGAAGTAGTCGTACCGGGCGCGCCGGTTCTCGGCGATGGGCTTGGTCATCAGACCAGACCCGCCTCGCGCATGGCGTCCAGGATCGCCGGCTTGACCGCGTCGCTACAGGGCGCGATCGGCAGGCGAACGTCTTCCGCGCACAGGCCCAGATGGGCCATGGCGAACTTGGTCGGCGCCGGCGAGGAGTCGAGGAACAGGGCCTTGTGCAGACGCACCAGGCGATCCTGCCAGTAGAGCGCGGTTTCCCAGTCGCCCTTCAGGCAGGCGTTCATGAAGGTCGAACAGGCCTC
>JAHINZ010000073.1 GCA_018895795.1 Alphaproteobacteria bacterium | reverse complement strand
GCCGCCCGACAACAGGATCAGCCCCTCGGCGTGCTGGACCACCTTGGCCCAGGGCACGATCGGCTCGGCCAGATCGCTGCTTTCCAGATAGGCGATCGAGGACAGTTCGGAGAGATTGAGATAGCCCCGCTCATTCTGGGCCAGCAGGGTGATCGTCGGGGCCCGCGCCCAGCGTTCGGTCGGTCCCGCGCCCACGCCTGACACCGGCAGGGCGCAGCCGATGATCGGCTGGATGCCCGCGTCCTTGGCGTAGGAGGAATATTCCAGCGCGCCAAACAGATTGGCGCGATCGGTGAGACCGGCGGCCGGCATGCCCGCCGCCTCGGTCATCTTGCCAATGACGTCAGCCTTGATGGCCCCTTCCAACAGCGAATAGGCCGACCGAACCCGAAGGTGGACAAACCCCTGTCCTTCGCTGTCCGACATAGCCCACGCCTCCGCTCAATCGACTCAGGCCACCAACTGGGCGACCGAGCACATCATCCAGACGAAGCTGGCCACCGATACAAGGGCCAAAGATTCACGGGCGATACGGATCATGGGAACCTCCACAGGCGTTTCTTGTTTGTTCCATATTCCCCTTTCGTTCTGTTCACAAGATGTTCCGCACCAGTCCCCAACTCTTTTTCCGCCAAGGCGCGCGCCGACGCGCAATAGCGGCTCAAGCCCCTTGGTGTCCGCCGCCGGATCAGGTCACATCCGGCCATGCGCCTGATCATCGATACAGACACCGCCGGCGACGACGTTTTCTCGCTAATGCTCGCCCTCACCCGACCCGGCGTGCGGGTCGAGGCGATCACCATCGCCCACGGCAATGTCGGCTTCGCGCAGCACGCGGAGAATGCTCTGGCGACGCTGGCGATGTGCGGGCGCGCCGGTGAGGTGCCGGTCTATCTGGGCGCCCAGGCGCCGTTCTCGCGCGCGCCTCTGGACGCCGCCTATGTGTTCGGGGCCGACGGCATGAGCGACAGCGCCTTCCCCAGGACCGCCCAACGCCCCGAAGCGGGCCACGCCGTCGACGAGATCGTGCGCCGGGTCATGGCGGCCCCCGGCGAGATCACTTTGATCGCCCAGGCCCCGCTGACCAATATCGCCCTGGCCTATCTTCGCGAGCCACACATCGCCAAGGCGGTGAAGCACCTGTGGATCATGGGCGGAACCGACAACGGCGTCGGCAATGTCACGCCGGCGGCGGAGTACAACCTCTATGTCGATCCGGAAGCCGCCAAGATCGTCATCAACGCCGGCTTCGACCTGTCGATCGTCACCTGGACCGAAACCCTGCGGGACGGGCTGCTCGACCTGGATCAGCTGGCGCAGCTGCGGGCGCTGAACACGCCGCGCGCCCGGTTCTTTACCGACGTCAACCGCGCCTCCCTGGCCTTTGCCCAAGAGACGGAGGGCTTGAACGGCAGCCTGCACCCCGACGCGATCACCTGCGCGATCGCCCTGGACGAAAGCCTGATCCTGGACGCCGAACGGGCCGTGGTCGATGTCGAGACCCTCGGCGAGCTGACCCGCGGCTATCTCAGCGTGTCGCACGCCATCCTGCCGGATATCGAGCTCGCCGACCCGTCCCTGAAGCGCAAACCCGCCAATGCCCGGGTGATCAAGAAGATCGATCAGGCCGGCTTCTTCGCCGCCCTGCGCACGGCGCTCCTGTAGGGCTTCGACCTAGAAGGTCTGCGGCACCAGGTGGCCGTCCTTCAGGGCGAAGACCCGGTCCATGTACCGTGCCAGGTCCATGTTGTGCGTGGCGATCAGGGCCGCGACGCCCTGGCCGCGCGCCAGGCCATAGAGCGACTGGAACACCGCCGCCGACGTCGCCGGATCAAGGTTGCCGGTCGGTTCATCCGCCAACAGCAACTGAGGCTTGTTGGCCAGGGCCCGGGCGATCGCCACGCGTTGCTGTTCACCGCCGGACATCTGGGCCGGCTGATGGTTTACGCGCTCGGCCAGGCCAAGTTCGGTCAACAGTTCCCGCGCCCGCGCCTGGGCCTCCGTTCGACCGCGTCCAGCGATCATGCCCGGCATGGCCACGTTCTCCAGCGCGCTGAATTCGGGCAGCAGATGGTGGAACTGATAGACGAAACCCACGGTCCCCAGACGGATCCGGGTCCGCAGCCGCTCCGAAAGCTTGGAGCAATCGCGGCCGCCCAAGGCGACAAGCCCCGCGTCAGGGCGTTCCAGCAAACCGGCCGAATGCAGCAGCGACGACTTCCCCGAACCCGACGGCCCGATCAAGCCGACGACCTCGCCCGGATAGACGTCCAGATCGACACCGCGCAGCACGGGCAGATCGCCGGCCTCGGTCTTGTAGACACGCTCGACGCCGCGCAGCGAAAGGACGGGATCACTCATAACGCAGCGCTTCCACGGGATCGAGGCGCGAGGCGCGCCAAGCGGGGGGCAAGGTCGCGGCGATGCTCATCAAGGCCGAAAGACCGACGATGCCGCCGACCTCGGACCAGTCGATCTTCGCCGGGATGTGGGAGAGCATGTAGACGTCGGCGCTGAACACCGCCGTCCCCGTGACCCACTCCACGAAGTTCTGGATGGGGGTGATATAGGCGCAGAAGACCACGCCCAGCAGCAGACCCGCCAGGGTGCCCGCCACGCCGATCGAAGCGCCGGCCATCACGAAGATTCGCAGAATGGCGCCCTGCCCCGCGCCGATGGTGCGCAGAATGGCGATGTCCCGGCCCTTGTTCTTCACCAGCATGACCAGGCTGGAGATGATGTTCAGGGTGGCGATGGCGACGATGCAGAACAGGATCAGCCGCATCACCTTGCGCTCGACCTGCAGGGCCGTGAAGTAGCTGTGGTTCTTGTCCATCCAGTCGGCGACCAGGGCTCCGGGCCCACTGGCGGCCTCGACAGCCGGCTTCAAGGCCTTGGCCTGGTCTGGGTCGTCGACCTTGATCTCGACATAGTCCACCGACGTATCGCGTCCGAAGAACAGCTGCGATTGCTCCAGCGGCATGTAGATATAGGCCTCGTCGAACTGGCTCATGCCGACGCTGAACAGCCCCCCGACGATGTAGTCCTTCTCCCGCGTCGAGGCGCCGAACGCCGTGGCCGGTCCGGTGGGCGAGATCAGGGTGATCGCGTCGCCGGGCGATACGCCAAGATTGGTCGCCATGCGATCACCGATCAGCACGATGTCGCCGCCGAACTCGCCCTGGCCAAAGCCCGCCAACGAACCCTTCTTGATGTTGTCGGCAATGATCTTCAGGCCACGCAGATCGCGGGGCGTGACGCCCCGGACGATCGCGCCGGTCACCTGGCTGGGACCGATGACCATGGCCTGGGCCTCGACCATCGGCACGGCCTGGATAACCCCTGGCACCGCGCGGATGCGGGTGATCACCCCCTCGCGGTCCGGGCCGTTGATCAAGGGCGACTGGGCGTAGAGATGGCCGTTGAAGCCCAGGATCCGGCCCAGCAATTCTGCGCGGAAGCCGTTCATCACGCTCATCACGGTGATCAGGGCGAAGACCGCCAGCATCACCGCGCAGAACGAGATCACCGCGATCAGGGCGACGCCGCCGTTCTTGCGCTTGGCGAGCAGATAGCGCCACGCGACGGACCGCTCCCAACGACTGAAAGGTCCGGCAGCCCCGAGCGCGCTCATCCGTTGGCCTTGCCCTGGGTGAGCCCGGCGATGACCGAGTCCAGCGACGCCGTGGAGCGTTCGCCGGTCGCCCGGTTCTTGAGCTCGACGACGCCTTCGGCGACGCCCTTGGGTCCGATGATCAACTGCCAGGGCAGACCGATCAGGTCCATGGTGGCGAACTTGGCGCCGCCGCGCGCGTCGGTGTCGTCATAGAGCACGGTGCGACCGGCCGCGGTCAGCGTCTTGTAGGCCGTGTCACAGACCGCGTCGCAGGCGGCGTCGCCCTGACGCATGTTGATGATGCCGACATCGAACGGGGCCACGGACTCGGGCCAGATGATACCGGCGTCGTCATGGCTGGCCTCGATGATCGCGCCCAGCAGGCGCGAAACGCCGACGCCGTACGAGCCCATCTGTACGGGAACGTCCTTGCCGTCGGATCCGGTGACCAGGGCGCGCATCGGCTCGGAATATTTGGTTCCGAACGAGAAGATATGGCCCACCTCGATGCCGCGCGCCGACAGGCGATCGCCCTCGGCGACCTTGGCGAAGGCGTCCTCGTCGTGCATTTCCTCGGTCGCCGCATAGAGGGCGGTTCGACGATCGACCAGCGGCTGCAGGTCGCCATACCAGTCGACGTCGGGGCCCGGCGCGCCCATCTCGACCAGATCCTTGTGGCAGAACACGGCGCTTTCGCCCGTCTCGGCCAACACGATGAACTCGTGGCTCAGATCGCCGCCGATCGGGCCGGTGTCGGCCCGCATCGGCACGGCCTTCAGGCCCATGCGATCGAACAGGTTCAGATAGGCCACGAACATGCGGTTGTAGGACTTGCGCGCGCCTTCGACGTCGAGATCGAAGCTGTAGGCGTCCTTCATCAGGAACTCGCGGCCGCGCATGACGCCGAAGCGCGGGCGGACCTCGTCGCGGAACTTCCACTGGATGTGGAACAGGTTC
>JAHINZ010000072.1 GCA_018895795.1 Alphaproteobacteria bacterium | reverse complement strand
TGGCGCCCGCCTTCCAGATCGCCGTGGTCGGTGCGGTTGCCGTTGGACAGCAGCCAGGGGAACGCCTGTTTGTCCGCCTCCAGCCGCACGGTGTAGCGGGCCAGCACGTCCGGACGGTCGGGATAGTAGGTGATCTTGCGGAAGCCCTCGGCCTCGCACTGGGTGCAGAAGCGGCCGCCGGACATGTAGAGGCCCATCAGCGCCTTGTTGGCGGCCGGATTGATCTCGACCTCGGTGGTCAGCACGAAGGCGTCGGGCACGTCGTGCAGGGTCAGGCCCTCGGCGTCGAGGGCGTATTGATTGGCGCTCAGAGTCTGGCCGTCGACCGCCACCGAGATCAGCTTCAGGCGCTCGCCGTTCAGCGCCAGGGGCTCGCCCGCCGCGCCGGTTCGCCGGATCTTCAGCGTGGCGCGCACCCGCGTGGCCTCGGGCTGCAGATCAAAGACCAGGTCGGTGGTCTCGATGTCGAACGGGAAGGGACGATAGTCGGCGAGGCGGATGGCCTGGGACGTTTCTGTGCGCATGTCGGCGATAGTAGTCGCCGTGCGGCCCGCGGGCGAGGGCCCTTAAGTAATATGATGCCCGGCAAAAACCATAAAATTTCTATGGGTTTGTTCCGGATCAAGGATCGCGGGCCCGACTGGGCGCAATCCCCTGCTCGGGCGCTCCCAATGCGGCGTCCAGTCCGAATGAAGGGGATAAAAATGACTATCGCCACCCGCCTTGCCCTGGCCTGCGCCGCCAGCCTGCTGGCCTTCTCCGCCGCCAACGCTCAAGAGGCCGTCACGCCGAAGGCCAAGGGTGATCTGGTTCTCAATGTCCGGGTCACGGACGTGGCGCCCGACGCCGGCAGCGCGATCGTCACCGCCGCGGGCGCGGCCACCGGTCTGCGCGCCGACGTCAATGACGACATCAAGCCGACCATCGGCCTGACCTATTTCCTCACCGACAAGCTCGCGGTCGAAGTGATCGCCGGCACGACCCAGCACACGGTCAAGGCCGTCGGCGCCGGGACCAATGTCGAGGTCCATAAGACCTGGGTCCTGCCGCCGGTCGTGTCGCTGCAATACCATCCGTTCCCGGCGGCCAAGTTCAGCCCCTATGTCGGCGCGGGCCTGAACTACATGCTGTTCTATGGCGACAAGAACCTGAACGGCTTCACGGTGAAGCTGGACAACGGCTTCGGCTACGCCCTGCAGGTCGGCGCCGATGTGCCCCTGAACGCGCGCTACAACCTCAATGTCGACGTCAAGAAGGTGTGGTTCGAGACCGACGCCAAGATCAATGGCGGCGCCCTGAAGTCCAAGGTCAACCTCGACCCGATCGTGGCTTCGGTCGGGATCGGCTACCGCTTCTAGCCCTCGATCCTGCAGGCCTCCGCCTGGATCGCTTCGGCGAAGACAGGCGGAGGTCGGCGCGCAGCGCGGGCCGCCGCGGCGATGTCCGTCCAGCCGCGACCAAACCGGCCTAGTCCGAGACCTCGGTCGAGGCCGCGGCCTCGGCGGCGGCCGGAACCTCGTGCAGGTAGCGTTCGATGGCCGAGGCCTGCTGGGCCAGGGCGGCCAGGGCCGGCGGCGCGTCGTCGGGATGGTCGGCGACCAGTTCCAGGATCTGCCGGGCGATGGCGTGCAGGCGCGGGGCGCTGGAGATCAGCCGGGCCTGGAACTCGATCTTGCGCGGATCACGATCGTACTCGGCGCCCGGGGTGCGCCAGCCGCCCCAATCATTGGGATCGGTGACCACCACCGGATAGGTGCCCGGAAAGGGATGGTGCGGACAGTCGCCCTCCTGCTGCCACTTGTTGCGGGCCCGCAGCACCCGCCAGTTGCTGACCATGCCGGCGCCCTCGGCGTCGACCTTGTCCTCGGGCCGCAGTTCATGGGCGTGGAATTCGCGGCCCAGGCCCACATCATAGGTGACGCGCACGGGCTCATCGAAGCCCTTGGCCCAGATCGGCACGATGCGCTCGATCGTGGCCCAGGCGCCGACGCTGTCGACCCACACCTTCTGGTTTCGCTGATAGACGGTCTTGGCCATGGATCCCAAACAGCAGGGGCGTAATCTTCGGACCGTATAAGAACCTGAAATCCTTGACGCCGGGTCAATCTTTCCCTGGGGCGCAAGGTCGTTCAGGGTGAGATCCGAGGCGCGCCGATCAAGAGTAGCGTCGCGAGCGTGACGGCCGAAAGCGGATCCCGGTTTCGGCGACGGTCACGCTCCCAATCATAATCAGAGCCTGCCCACGGGCGGGCTCTCGGGAGGCGACCGGTGGATTTCGACTTTTCCGACGACCAGAAGTTTTTGAAGGACGAGGCGCGCAAGTTCCTCGACGGGCGCTGCGGACCCGCCGTGGTGCGCGGCGTGCTGGATGACGCCAGCCGCTCGTTCGACCAGGACCTGTGGCACGCCGTGGCCGAGCAGGGCTGGCTGGGGGCCTGTATTCCCGAGGAATTCAATGGTCTGGGCCTGGGCCGGGTCGAGCTGTGCGCCATCGCCGAAGAGCTGGGTCGCGCCGTCGCGCCGATCCCGTTCGCCTCGACGGTCTATTTCCTGGCCGAGGGCGTGATGTTGGCCGGCAGCGAGGCCCAGAAGTCCGCCGTTCTGCCGCGCATCGCCGCCGGCGAACTGATCGGCTGCCTGGCGACCTCCGAAGGCCCCGGCGTGATCAACGCCGCGTCGCTGGCCTGCCGCGTCGAAGGCGGCAAGCTGACGGGCAGCAAGATCCCGGTCACCGACGGCGACGTCGCCGACATGGCCCTGGTGCTGGCCAGTGAAGCCGGCCGCCCCGCTCTGTTCCTGGTCGACCTGAAGGCCAAGGGCGTCAGCCGCGAGACGCTCAAGAGCCTGGATCCCACCCGCGGCGTCGCCAAGCTGACCTTCGACGGCGTCACCGCCGAGCGGGTGGGCGAGGCGGGCGCCGGCTTTGACCTGGTCCAGGCGATCATGGACCGCGCCGCCGTACTGCTGGCCTTCGAGCAACTGGGCGGCGCCGATCGCTGCCTGGAGATGGCCAAGGAATACGCCCTGGGCCGCTACGCCTTCGGCCGGGTGATCGCCGGCTATCAGGCGATCAAGCACAAGCTGGCCGATATGTACGTCAAGAACGAGGTCGCCCGCTCCAACGCCTATTACGGCGCCTGGGCGCTGACCGTGGACGCTCCGGAGCTGCCGATCGCCGCCTCGGCCGCCCGCATCGCCGCCTCGGACGCCTACTGGTTCGCCAGCAAGGAAAGCATCCAGGTGCATGGCGGCATGGGCTTCACCTGGGACGTCGACTGCCACCTCTATTACCGGCGTTCGCGCCAGCTCAGCCTCGTGGCCGGCGCGCCGCGGGTCTGGAAAGAACGGCTGGTCAGCCAGCTCGAACAAAAGAACGCGGCCTAGGGACACACGATCATGGATTTCAACGATTCACCCGAAGAAGCCGCCTATCGCGAAAAGGCTCGCGCCTGGCTGGTCGAGAACGCCGCCGCGCATCGCGCCCAGTTCGGTGAGCTCAAGCCCAACACCGACCAGCACATGGTCGCCGCCAAGGCCTGGCAGGCTCGCAAGGCGTCCGGCGGCTATGCCTGCATCACCTGGCCGGCCGCCATCGGCGGCGGCGGCGGCACGCCGATCCAGTCGGTGATCTTCGGCCAGGAAGAGACCAAGGCGGGCCTCTCATACGGCTATTTCACCATCGGCCTGGGCATGTGCGTGCCCACGGTGATGGCGTTCTCCAATACCGAGACCAAGCAGCGCTTCGTCAGCCCCGCCGTGAAGGGCGAGGAGATCTGGTGCCAACTGTTCTCCGAACCGGCCGGCGGCTCCGATGTCGCGGCCCTGCGGACCCGCGCCATTAAGGACGGCGACGAGTGGGTGATCAACGGCCAGAAGGTCTGGACCACCGGCGCCCACTATTGCGACTACGGCATCCTGCTGGTTCGCACCGATCCCGATGTGCCCAAGCACAAGGGTCTGACCATGTTCTGGATCGACATGAAGGACGCCGCCGTCGAATGCCGGCCGATCCATCAGATGTCCGGCGGGCGCGAGTTCAACGAGGTCTATTTCACCGACCTGCGGGTCAAGGACAGCCAGCGTCTGGGCGAGGTCGGCGAGGGCTGGAAGGTGGCCCTGGTCACCCTGATGAACGAACGCCTGGCGGTCGGCGGCTCTTCGGGCCCCAACTATCGCGAGATCATGGGGCTGGCCCGTCAACTGACCGGCGCCACCGGCCCGGCCCTGAAGGACAACGCCTTCCGCGAGAAGCTGGCCGATTGGTACGTGCAGTCCGAGGGCCTGAAGTTCACCCGCTTCCGGACCATGACCGCCCTGTCGCGCGGCCAGACGCCCGGACCGGAAAGCTCGATCGGCAAGATCATCGCCGCCAACCAGATGCAGGACCTGGCCAATACCGCCGTCGAGATGGAGGACCAGTACGGTATCCTGATCGATCCGGATCAGGCTCCGGCCGAGGCCGCGTTCCAACAGAGCCTGATGTGGGCCCCCGGCCTGCGAATCGCCGGCGGCACCGATGAGATCCTGAAGAACATCATCGCCGAACGGGTCCTGGGCCTGCCTGGCGACGTCCGCGTCGACAAGGACGTGGCCTTCAAGGATATGCCCACCGGCCGCTGAGCCTAAGCGACACGGCCCCCCTCGCCGCGCTCGGAAATCGGGCGCGGCGAGCCTGTTTAAGGGCAGAGCGCTGTTTCGCCTATCGGTTGTGGATTCCCCAATCTCGCCACCTTAAAGGGGCCGGGAGCCCGCCCGGGTTTGAGGAATTCTCCTGAGGCGCGAGTCCTTGTGCGGCTTGGGAAACCCGTGGTTAGACGAACGCCGTCGCTTCACCTTGACAGCCTGCAACCCCGAGCACATGAGTCCTCGATGACTATGGTTAACGGCGTGCTGGAGGAGGAGTGATGGACGGAGCCAGCGACGCTGTTTCACGCTTCAATGCGCTCCGAAACACGGTTTTCGGGGGGCTAGATCGGCGTAGCCTTTGGCGGCGGCTCCCGGTTGGGGCGCTTGTCGCGGCCGTGGTGATTCCCTTGGTGGGCTGTGACACCGGTCCGAACCTGTGGTTCCAGAAACGCGCGAGCGCCTGTCCGCGGCCCCAGGCCGCGCAGGGCGTGTCGGGGCAGTTCAACCAGCAGCAACAGGAAATCCGCGCGCTCCGCCAGGGCGGCTTCCACGGCGACTTCTTCGCCCAGCTGGAATTGGCGCGCCGCTATGAGGGGCAGCGCTCGGTCGACAAGAATCTCGAGGACCCCGTCGAGGCGGCGGTCTGGTATGCGATGGCCCTGGCCAATGCGGGGGGCTATGCGCCGATCGCGGCCTATGAACGTCGCGGTCACAACGAGCCGACCGCCCTGTCCCGGTTCGACGACTGCCGCGCCTTCGAGCGCCGCAGCGCCTACGGCGCCCTGGATCGGCTGCTGTCGCGGATGTCGACCGAGGAACGCGAGAAGGTCCGCAATCGCGTGATCTATGTCCTGTCCACCCAGGGGGCCGACGGCTTCCGGGTGCTGGCGCGGATTCACGACGGGTTCTTCGGCCCTTACGGCGAGCCTTCGGACAATCTGCAGGCCATCGAGGCCTATGGCAGCCCCAAGCGCCCCGGCGCGCCGGCGGCCCTGGATCTTTTCCGCCGCAACGACGTCGACGCCTATCTCTACAATTATCTGGCGGTTCAGACCGGCGACGTCTCGGCCTATGTGATGCTCAAGGACTTCGAGCGGTCCTCGCCACAGCGGGCGGCCTATGGCGGTTTTGTCGAAACCAAGGCCAAGCGCTGGATCCCGCCCTACGAGTTCTATCCGCCGGAATCGCCGGAATCGGGCGTGCCCCATTCCGACGAGGCCGATCAGTCGGGCGAGGCCCGCGAGGCCGCCGAGGCGCGCTTGAACGAGCTGCCCTTCATCCATATCGGCGAGGCCCTGGCCTATCTGCGGGTCATCTCCGCGCCGGTGTCCGACGAAAAGTCGCTGTCGACCAACGACGCCCAGACCTTCCAGGCGATGATCGGCCGTCCGGCCACGGGCCGGCTGAGCGCCATCGAGAAGGTGCGGGTCATGCAGTACGCGGCGGTCAACGGCTCGTCCAAGGCCCAGCTGGTGCTGGCCGTGATGTATTCCGAGGGCGTCGGCGTACCGCGTGACTACGCCCGGGCCTATCACTGGTACGAGGAAGCCGAACGCCAAGGCTCGGCCGAGGCCAAGTACGCCATGTCGACCTTCTTCTCGCTGGGCCTGCAGGGCGTGGCCGATCAGGACCGGGCCAAGGCCGTGGTCTATCAGCTGGACGGGGCCCTTTCGGGCTTCAAGCCGTCGGCCTGGCGCCTGCAACAACTGCTGGCTCAGGTCTCTCGCCCGCCCAGACCCGCCGCCGAGCGCGGTGGTCGGCCCTACATCGAAAGGGACTATCGATGAGCCGCCTGAGCCGCTTCCTGGCCCTTCTGGCCGTGCTGTCGCTCGGCCTCGTCGCCGCGCCCCAGATGGCCCTGGCCTCGCCGGACGCCAAGATCGATCAGCAGATCCGTCCGTGCTTCGGCCTGCTGATCGAGCCCAATCTGTCGCGGGGTTGCAGGACCCACTACAAGAAGTCCCACTATCAACCTTGCCCCCGGGGCAGCTATCGGGTGCGTGGCCGTTGCGAATACGGCAACGGCGGCTACGTGCAGCGCGAGATCAATTGCGACTACGCC
>JAHINZ010000071.1 GCA_018895795.1 Alphaproteobacteria bacterium | reverse complement strand
TCGGCTATCTGCTTATCGGCACCGAACTCAAGGCGGGCGCGCTGCAGAGCGCGATCTTCAACAGCGCCAACTTCTCCAGCATCGCCACCGACGCCACAGGGGTCATCCAGATCTTCAATGTCGGGGCCGAGCGGATGCTGGGCTATGCGGCCGCCGAGATGATCAACACGATCACCCCGGCCGACATCTCCGATCCCCAGGAGCTGGTGGCCCGGGCCCAGGCGCTGAGCGCCGAGCTGGCCACCCCGATCACCCCGGGCTTCGAGGCCCTGGTGTTCAAGGCCTCGCGCGGGATCGAGGACATCTATGAGCTGACCTATATCCGCAAGGACGGCACGCGCTTTCCCGCCGTGGTCTCGGTCACCGCCCTGCGCGACGATCAGGACGGCATCATCGGCTATCTGCTGATCGGCACCGACAACACCGCCCGCAAGCTGGTGGAGGAGGAACAGAAAAAGTCCGACCAACGCCTGCGCGACCAGCAGTTCTACACCCGCTCCCTGATCGAATCCAACATCGACGCCCTGATGACCACCGACCCTTCGGGCATCATCACCGACGTCAACAAGCAGATGGAGGCGCTGACCGGCTGCACGCGCGATGAGCTGATCGGCGCGCCGTTCAAGGACTGCTTCACCGACCCCGAGCGGGCCGAGGCCGGCATCAAGCGGGTTCTGGCCGAGAAGTCGGTCACCGACTACGAGCTGACCGCCCGGGCCCGCGACGGCAAGCAGACGGTGGTCTCCTACAACGCCACCACCTTCTATGATCGCAAACGGACCCTGCAGGGGGTGTTCGCCGCGGCGCGCGACGTCACCGAGCGCAAGCGGGTGGAGGCCGAACTGCAGCAGGCCAAGGCCGACGCCGAAAGCGCCAGCCGCACCAAGTCCGACTTCCTGGCCAGCATGAGCCACGAAATCCGCACGCCGATGAACGCCATCATGGGCATCGCCGACCTGCTGGCCAAGACCGCCCTGACGCCCGAACAGGACAAGTACGTCCAGATCTTCCGGCGCTCGGGCGACAATCTGCTCAATCTGATCAACGACATTCTCGACCTGTCCAAGGTCGAGGCCTCGCAGCTGGACCTGGAGCAGACCGGCTTTTCGCTGAGCGATGACCTCGAGAAGGCGATCGAAATGGTCGCGCCCAAGGCGAACGAAAAAGGCCTGACCCTGATCTGCGAGATCGCGCCCGACGTCAGCAATGATCTGGTCGGCGACCCGACCCGCCTGCGTCAGGTGCTGCTCAACCTGTTGGGCAATGCGATCAAGTTCACCCAGGTCGGCGAAGTCTCGCTCAGGGTCGACCGCGATCTCGACCTTCTGGCCCCCACCGCCCTGCGCTTCTCGGTGGCCGACACCGGCATCGGCATCGCCCAGGACAAGCTGGGGCGCGTGTTCGAGCGCTTCACCCAGGCCGACTCCTCGACCACCCGCCGCTTCGGGGGATCGGGCCTGGGCCTGACGATCTCCAAGCGCCTGGTCGAGTTGATGGGCGGCAAGATCAGCGTGACCAGCGCCCTGGGACGGGGCAGCGTATTCGCCTTTTCCGTCCCGTTCGAGGTGTGGACCGCGGCCAATCGGCCGGTCAGCGCGCCTGTCGGCCACGGTCCGGAGGCGCCGCTGCCGGCCCTGCGCATCCTGATGGCCGAGGACTCGCCGGACAACTGCACGATCGCCTTGGCCTATCTGGAAGACACGCCCTATCGGATCGACGTCGCCGAGACCGGGCTGATCGCCTGCGAGATGTTCAAGACCGGCCACTACGATCTGGTGCTGATGGACCGCCAGATGCCGGTGATGGACGGCCTGACCGCCACCCGGACGATCCGCGCCTGGGAAAAGGTCCAGGGCCGCCCGCCCACCCCGATCATCGCCCTGACCGCCTCGGCCCTGAAGGGCGATCGCGAGACCTGCCTGGCGGCGGGCTGCACGGCCTATCTGACCAAGCCGATCAAGCAGGACGTGCTGCGCCAGGCGATCAAGGACTATTCCGTGGTCACATCCCAGGCGGGGGAGGCTGTCGTCCAGGACGTCCCGCCATCCTGGCGGCCCAGCGCCCGGCTCGCGGCTCTGATCCCCAGCTATCTGAGCAGTTGCCGCGACCATATCGTCACGATGCGGGCGGCGCTCGACCGGGCCGACTTCGAGACCGTGAGCCTGCTGGGCCACAACATGCGGGGCTCGGGCGGCGGCTTGGGCTTCCAGCTCATCACCGACTTCGGCGCCGAGCTTGAACAGGCCGCGCAGGCGTCAGACCTCGCCGGGTCGCGCCGGGTCCTGAGCCGGCTGGCGCTCTAT
>JAHINZ010000070.1 GCA_018895795.1 Alphaproteobacteria bacterium | reverse complement strand
GAGGCCAGCATCGCCTGGGTGTAGGCGTTCTCGGCGGTCAGGTGCTCCTTGACGTCGGCCTTGATCAGGCTGGGGTCCCGCAGCACCTTTTGCCAGTTGTCGTCCTTCATCCAGGCATAGTCGTCGGTCCGAACCCGGCCCAGCTGCTCGATGCGCTTGGGCTCCTTCTTGGCGACGGGCGGGACGGGGCGGGCGCTGGCGGGAGCTGACATGGAGATTCCAGGACTGACGACTGTGCTGGAAGTAAGCACCGCGGCGGCGCTCGTCATCATCTGACGACGGTTCATGATCGTTTTTCTCCCGAACGCCCGCAGGTCGCGGATGCGTCAGAACGCCAACTTGCGAGCCTGGGCGGGTCTGGTCAAACTGGGTCTCGCCTCGGAAGCGATCTGACGGCGCGGGGTTGGTGAGAGCGTAATACGGGGGCGGCGATGGCGTGGGATCTGTCCGTCGATCTGATCCAGGCCACCGTGCAGCTGGAGCAACCGCTGGGCGACGGCTCGCGCACGGTCGGCACCGGCTTCCTGATCGCCGACACCGATCCCGATGGGCGTCCGCGCACCATCCTGATCACCGCCGGCCACGTCTTTGATCGCATGCCCTCGGTCTCGGCCAGGATCGGCTATCGCGTCCAGGCTAAGGACGGCGTCTGGCGCTATGACCCCCAGACCCTGAAAATCCGCGACGGCGACCATCCCCTGTGGGTGAAGCATCCGGGGCGCGACATCACCGCCATCGTCGTCGCGGCGCCGCCCGAATTCGTCAAGGCGGCCATCCCTCTGGCCTGGCTGGCCAAGGACGACACCTTCAGCACCTATAATCTGGGGCCCGGCGACGAGATGATGGCCCTGGGCTTTCCCCGCGGCCTGTCGGCCAATCCAGCGGGTTTCCCGATCCTGCGCTCGGGGCGGGTGGCGTCCTATCCCCTGGCTCCGGCCAGCGCCTTTCCGACCTTCCTGATGGATTTCTCGGTCTTTCCGGGCAATTCGGGCGGACCGGTGTTCATGGCCGAGGGCGCGCGCCGCCGGCCGGGCGCCAGCGAGACCCAGGAGGTGCAGTTCATCGCCGGCATCCTGACCCAGCAGGTCGAACTGTCGGGCGAGCGGCTGGAGATCGGCATCGTCACCCACGCCAAATATATCCGCGAGACCATCGCCCTGCTCGATAAGCCGCCCGCCCTGGCGGCGGCCGCCGCGCCGCCAACCCGGGTCGAACCGGTCATGCCCGGCGGGGTGGCGGCCTCGGCGGCGATTTCGGCCAGCGCCCTGGGCGCGGATCGCTAGGAAAGTCCGGAACCCCGGCGGCGCCAAGCTCGTTGTTGTGAGAATAGTCACCTCAAACAGGAGCAAGCCATGAGCACCAATCGTGTTGAAGGCGCCATCGACAAGGGCGCGGGCGCTGTCAAGGAAGCCGTCGGCAAGGCCACCGGCAACGAGCAGATGGAGGCCGAGGGCATGGCCCAGAAGGCCAAGGGCGACATTCAGAACAAGGTCGGCCAGGTCCAGGACAAGATCGGCGACGCGATCAAGCGTTGATCATGCGCCGTCGCTGAATTGAAGACGGCCGCCGGAGTGATCCGGCGGCCGTTTTTTTGCAGGCTTCAGCCTTCGAAGTCGCGGGCTGACCTAAGCCCCGTAGATCACCGAAATCGTCTCGGCGACGCAGGCGGGGCGCTCTTCGCCCTCGATCTCGATCGTGCATTCGTTCTTCAGCTGCAGGCCGCCGGACTTGGCCTCGACGCTCAGCAGCTTCTGGCGCATGCGCACCTTCTTGCCGACCCGGACCATGCCGGTGAAGCGCACCTTGTCGCAGCCATAGTTGATGCCGCGCGTCACGCCGGTGACGTGCAGGATGCCGGCGCCCAGCATCGGGATCAGCGACAGGGTCAGATAGCCGTGGGCGATCGGGCCGCCGATTTCCTTGGTGGCGCGCTCGACATCGACATGGATCCACTGATGGTCGCCGGTGGCCTCGGCGAACAGGTTGACCCGCTCCTGGCTGACCTCGACCCAGTCCGAGACGCCGATTTCCTGACCGACCAGGCTGGCGATATCCGCATAGGCGACTTGACGCATCGCTTTCTCCCTTCAAACGATTGTTTTGAAAGTCGTAGCGGCCCGCGCGGCGGCTGTCACGCGTCCAGCGCGACGCGGGCCGTCTCGGGCAACAGACTGACCGCTTCGTCCAGCAGCTTGCGCCACCCTTCGCCGCGTCCGTAAGCCTCGGCATAGGCCTCGCGCAGGGCGAAGGGGTCGTCGGCCGACAGGGCGTGGATGAGCGCCTGAGCCTGTTCGAGGTCCTTGCGGCGCTTGGGATTGGCCTGACCGCGCTTGCGAGAGATCATCAGCTTGTGGACGGCGAAGCGCGCGGGCGCGGGCACGCGGACCAGCACGCCGTCCTCGTGCAGGATGGCGGCGTCGACCGTTTCGCGTAGCAGAAAGTCCATGAACCGCAGCGGCGTCGCGTCGGTGTTGAGCGCGGTGAGCCGCGAGGTCTCTGCGTCCCCCGCGTCGCGGCTGGTGGTCAGCACATCCACCGCGTAGCCGTCGGGGGTGCGATAGGTGGCGCTCTTGCCGGGGTCCAGTTTCGGCACGGCGGTGAAGGCGGGATCGGCGCCGCGCAAGACGTCCAGAAAGCTCAGGTCCAAGGCGTCGTCCAGGGCGATGGAAACGCCGTAGTCCTGGGCGATGTCGAGATCGCCCGTGCGCACCGCCTGAGCGGGCAAGGTGAAGCCCAGCAGGGCGCCATAGGTCTGAAACGCCACCGTGCCGACGACCACGGCGCGCAGTCGAAACGCGCCCGCCACGCTCAGCGCGCGCAGGATGCGGCCCGTGCGGTCATCAGGCGCGTGCAGGCCCGCGCCGCGCAGGCTCCGCACGATCATGCGGCGGCCTTCCACGGCGGTCTTGGACGCCTTGGCCGCCTCGATGGTCGCCAGCAATTCGGGGGTCTCGAGGCCCAGATACCGCTCGTTGCGCTCGCCGCGCACCTGGGGCGAGCGGACATACCAATAGAAGCGGCCCTTACGCTCGCGGCGCAGGAAGCTCGCGCCGCGCCCAAAGGTCTCGATCTGGGCGATCCGCAGCTGGTCGATCAGGTCGGCGACATTGGTATGGATCGCCAAGGGAAGGCGCTGGAGGGTCATGCGAAGACTCTTGCCACCATTTTACTCAATGTGGTGGCAACTAATAGAAAAATCAATCTCCGGACGATGGCGTTTGGTGGCTTTAGGCTTCTGGGATTTGGTGGGCCTCGACGGCTTCGTAGAATAGGTCGGAGCCATCCTTGAAGGCTGGCGCGAATTCGAACTTTCCGCGAGGGTTGAGCGTCAGGATGACGGAGCTCTGCTTTCTGCCGAGCTTCCAATTTAAAATATCGCCCCACGCGATGCAGCGATTTCCAATTCCAAACACCCTATGTTCGACGATACCGACCGGCAAGATCTCCAGCCGGTATCGGAAGACGATCAACGTCATCATGACGCAGGCGGCAAAGCAAAATCCGACGAGCCACCAGACTATGTCGGTGTCCCAGCCAGGAACATGTCTCAACCGCGCCGCTATTGCCGCGATCCCGAATGGAACAAAGAGCAAAGCGATGCCGAACAAATCGTTCTCATACCAGACAACATTATCGGGCCTACGACCGCGCGGTTTCGCGAGTGCGACGCCTAGAACCCAGACCACGGCTATGCTTGCCAGTAAGGCCGCGACGCGTGCGGCGCGCATGGCGATCGCGTGTCCGCTGATCATGCAAGCCCCATCGCGATGCGCATGACACCCGTGCGGCGCAAGCTTGAGCAGTTTAGGTGGAGAGATCTCGCGAGGTCTACCCCACCTTGCTGCCGTCTTTCGCCCAATAGGCATCCCGGATCAGCCGCTTATAGAGCTTGCCGGTGGCGTGGCGGGGCAGTTCGGCCATGAAGTCGATACGGCGCGGCGACTTGACGTGGCTGAGCCCCGCGCGGGCGAAGGCCATCAGTTCCTCGGCCAGGGCGGTCTGGTCTTCGGTCCAGTCCATCGGCTGGATCACGGCCACGACCTGTTCGCCCATCTCCTCGTGCGGGGCGCCGACCACGGCGGCGTCGGCCACCTTGGGGTGGGTGATCAGCAGGTTCTCGATCTCCTGCGGATAGATGTTCACCCCGCCCGAGATGATCATGAAGCTCTTGCGGTCGGTCAGGTAGAGGAAGCCCTCCTCATCCACCCAGCCCACGTCGCCCAGGGTGGTCCAGCCGTGCTGGTTATAGCTTTCGGCGGTCTTGTCGGGGGCGTTGTGATAGTTCACCGCCGGGCCATTGGCGAAATAGACGCCGCCCTCGGTGCGCGGCGGGACTTCATGGCCGTCCTCATCGCAGATCCGCAGTTCGCCCAGCACGGCCTGTCCGACCGAGCCCTTGTGGGTCAGCCAGTTCTGCGAATTGATCCAGCAGAAGCCGTTGCCCTCGGTGCCGGCGTAGTATTCGAAGATCACCGGCCCCCACCAGGCGATCATCTGTTCCTTGACCGGGATCGGGCAGGGGGCGGCGGCGTGGACGGCCGATGTCATCGACGAGACGTCGTACTTGGCGCGCACCGCTTCGGGCAGTTTCAGCATCCGCACGAAGTGGGTCGGCACGAACTGGCCGCAGGTCACCTTGTACTTTTCGATCAGGGCCAGGGCGGCCTCGGGATCGAACTTCTCCATCACGATCACCGTGCCGCCCAGCTTGTGAACGCTCATGCACCAGCGCAGCGGCGCGGCGTGATACAGCGGGGCGGGGGACAGATAGACGCTGTCGCCGGAAAAGCCGAACAGGCCCTGGGCCATCATCTGCAAGGCGTTGGGCTGGTCGATCGGCCCGCCGTTCAGGGCCGGCTTCACCCCCTTGGGCCGACCGGTGGTGCCCGACGAATACAGCATGTCCGAGCCGGCGCTCTCGTCGGCGATCGGGGTGTCGGGCATCGCGGCCCGCGCCGCCTCGAAATCGGCATAGGGACCGTGGGCGCCGCCGACGGCGTAGAGCGTCAGGCCCGGAACCAGGGCGGCGATCTCGTCGATCAGCGGTCCCATGGCCGCGGACGTAATGAAGAGTTTGGCCCCGCAATCCTCGAGGATGTACTGGGTCTCGGCCGCCGTCAGCTTGGTCGAGATGCAAACATAGTAGAGCCCGGCCCGCTGCGCCGCCCAGGCGATCTCGAAGAACCGGGCGTTGTTCTCCATCAGGATGGCGATCACGTCGCCGGTCGTCAGGCCCAGCGACCGAAACAGCTGCGCCCCCTGGTTCGAGCGCGCATCCAGCTGGCCATAGGTCACGACCTCGCCCGAGCCGGCCATGATGTAGGCGGGCTTGTCGGGCTGTGACTGGGCGTGGATGAAGGGGTGCATGCAAGGCTCTCCAGATTCCGCTCATCCCCGGCGACGCGGGGATCCAGGCGGCGATTCAGTGTCGATCCCCGCCTTCGCGGGGGATGAGGTTTGGCGCCTCAGGCCGCGACCATCACCTTGGCGTCCTGCAGGATCATCGCCGCGCCCTTTTCGCCGATCATGATGGTCGGGGCGTTGGTGTTGCCCGAAACCAGCCGCGGCATGATCGAGGCGTCGACCACGCGCAGGCCCTCGACGCCGCGCACTCGCAGGCGAGCGTCGACCACGGCCATCGGCCCGGTCCCCATCTGGCAGCTGCCGACCGGGTGATAGAGGGTGGAACCCGAGGCGCGGGCGTATTCCAGCAGCATCTCGTCGGTCTCGAAGCCCGGGCCGGGGTTCATCTCGTGATCGACATATTGGGCGATGGCCGGCTGGGCGCCGATCTTGCGGGCCCATTTCAGGCCGGCGATCGCGACTTCCTGGTCCAGCGGATCGGACAGGTAGTTGGCGAAGATGGCGGGGTAGGCGGCGGGATCGGCCGACTTGATGCGGATCCAGCCGCGGCTTTCGGGGCGCAGCTGGCAGGGGGCGATGGTCATGCCCGGCGCGTCCTCCAGCTCCATCTTCTGTTCGTTGAACAGCTTGTCCAGATCCATGGTGGCCGGCAGGATGTGGAACTGGATATCGGGTCCCGACAGGTCGGGCCGCGATTTGCAGAACGCGGCGACATGCGCCGCCGACAGGGTCAGCAGGCCCTTTCGGAACAGCAGATATTTCAGCGCCTCGGCGGCCAGGCGGCCGCCCTTGCTCATCGCGTTGATGGATTTCGAGCCGGCCTTGAGACGATAACGGACCCCGGTCAGATAGTGGTCCTGCAGGTTCTCGCCGACGCCGGGCACATCCGCCACGACCGCGATGCCGTGTTGGCGCAGCAGCTCGCCCGCGCCGACGCCGGACAACTGCAGCAGCTGCGGCGAATTGATCGCCCCGCCGGCCAGGATCACCTCGGCCTGGGCCATGGCCACGCGCTTCTGGCCGTTCTGGACGAATTCGACGCCGACGGCGCGCTTGCCCTCGAAGATCACCTGGCTGGCCAGGGCGTTGGTTTCGACCCGCAGGTTGGGGCGCTTCATGGCCGGGTGCAGATAGGCCACGGCGGCCGAGCAGCGCGCGCCGTTCTTCTGAGTCACCTGATACCAGGTGGCGCCTTCCTGATCCTTGCCGTTGAGGTCGGCATAGCGCGGGATGCCGGCCTGGTCGCAGGCGTCGATCAGGGCGTCGGAGATGGCGTTGCCGTCGCGCATGTCGGCGACGTTCAGCGGACCGCCGGTGGCGTGCAGGTCGCTGCCGCCGCGCTCCTGGTTTTCCGACTTGCGGAACCAGGGCAGGACGTCGTCCCAGGCCCAGCCCTCGCAGCCCAGTTGCCGCCAGCCGTCATAGTCGGCCTGCTGGCCGCGCACATACAGCATGGCGTTGATCGAGGACGAACCGCCCAGCACCTTGCCGCGCGGCCAGACATGCTGGCGCCCGCCCGTGCCGGGATCGGGCTCGGTGGTGTACAGCCAGTTGACCTTGGGATCCTTCAGGGTCTGGGCGTAGCCCACCGGAATGTGGATCATCAGGTTGGAGGCGAACTGCGAGAGGTTCTTGGTCGGCCGGTCATCGCCGCCGGCTTCCAGCAGCAGCACCTTGAAGCGGCCGTCTTCTGACAGTCGCGCCGCCAGCACACAGCCGGCCGAGCCCGCGCCCACCACGATGTAGTCCGCCTCGATGATCTCGGTCATCGCTATCTCCCTGGGGCCGTCCGCGTGTATCCGCGTGATCGGCGTTTACTCACCATGCGCGGGTCTGACGCGAACGCAAAGCCTCACCTTGCGTCAGTTACCGTCGCGGCGCCGTTGGCCCGGCGCGTTTCTCGGCTATCGTCCATCTATAGAACGATGTTCCCGGGAGAAGATGCATGGACCTGATCAGTCAGACGGTAGTGGACGGCAAGGCCGGGCCTGGGGCCGGAACCACCTATCCGACCCTGGCGGATGTCGACCTCGCCGACATCTTCCGCTTTTCCAAGGGCCAACCCTTCGCCGACTATGCCCGGATGCGCGATCAGGCGCCGGTGATGTGGCATGCCGAGCCCTATGGTGGCCCGGGCTTCTGGGCGGTGACGCGCCATGAAGACGTGATGACGGTCAACGGCGACCCGACCACCTATTCGTCGCAGCGCGGCGGCATCCTGATGGCCATGGGCCCGCCCGATCGCCGCCACGCCCTGCTGTTCCGGGCGTCGATGGACGCCATGATCAATCTCGACGCGCCGCATCACCTGCAGCTGCGCCGCGAACACATGCCCTATTTCACCCCGTCCTATCTGCGCGGTGTCACCGAGGCCGTGAAGGGCGAGGTCACCCGGCTGCTGGACGCCATGGAGCCGCTGCTGGCGGGCGGGGCCGAGATCGACATGGTCGAACACTTCTCGTCGGTGCTGCCGCTGTTCACCCTGTGCGAGATCCTGGGCGTGCCGCCCGAGGATCGTCCGCGGTTCCTGAAGTGGATGCACTATCTGGAGCGGGCCCAGGATCTGGCCGTGCAGCAGGCCGCCGCGCCGATCACCCCGACCCTCGAGCTCATGCAGTTCGTCATGGACTTCAACACCAACGTCGAGGAGATGTTCGACTACGGCCGGATGATGCTGCTCAAGCGTCGCGAGGATCCCAAGGAGGATCTGCTGACCGCCATCGCCCGGGCCCAGGTGGACGGCGCGTTGCTGGCCGACGAATATCTGGACGGCTCGTGGCTGCTGATCGTGTTCGCCGGCAACGACACCACCCGCAACACCCTGTCGGGCGCGATGAAGCTGCTGACCGAGTTCCCGGACCAGAAGCAGCTGCTGATCGACAATCCTGGCCTGATGGGCGGGGCGGTCGACGAGTTCATCCGTATGGTCAGCCCGGTGATCTATATGCGCCGCACGGCGACGGCCGACACCGAGCTGAACGGCCAGATGATCCGCGAAGGCGAGAAGGTGATCATGTATTACGGCGCCGCCAATCGCGATCCGGACGTGTTCCCCGATCCCGACCAGCTGGACGTGCGCCGCAAGAACGCCGGCAAGCACATCGCCTTCGGCTATGGCCCGCACACCTGTATCGGCAAGCGCGTGGCCCAGATCCAGCTGGAAGAAGCCTATCGCCAGATCCTGGCCCGCTTCCCGGACCTGAAGGCGACCGGCGAGATCGAGATCGCGCCCAACAACTTCGTCCATGCGATCAGCAAGCTGATGGTCAAGCGGGGCTAGGGTCCAACCGCCCGGATAGCGCGCCGCGCTATCCGGGACGACGGGTCAGTGCGAGACGGCCGGCGGCTTGGCGAACTGGCCGGCGCGCCAGGCCATCCAGCACACGCCCAGGCCGACGGCGGTGCAGACCACCAGGGCCGGCAGCGAGGCCTCGGGCCCGAAGGCGCCGCCGGTCAGCCATTCGGGGAAGCGCGCGCGCGCCGTGCTTGACGCGATCGCGGGACCGAAATCACCGCCGGACACCACGGCGCCGAACAGATAGCCTTGGGTGAAGTTCCAGGCGGCGTGCACGCCGATCGACATCCAGACCCGCCCCGTCAACGCGTAGAAGGCGCCCAGCATGATCCCGGCCTCCAGCGCGATGGCGACGGCGGCGAACACGGTCGCGTTCGGATTGGGAAGGTGGCCAAAGCCGAACAGGGCGGCGGACAGGGCGAAGGCCACCCAGGGGCCGAACGCTCTCCAGGTCAGGCGCAGCAGGATGGCGCGGATCATGAGTTCCTCGACAAAGCCGGACTGAACGGCCTTGCCGAGGGAGACCCAGGCCGGCGCGGCGCCGAGGGCGCGGATGTCGTACAGGCCGAACACCGCCATGATCGCCATCACGGCGGCGAACATCGCCGCCCCGATCAGCAGGCCCGCGCCCAGTTGCGGTAGAGCGGGCCGCCAGGCGATCTCGGACGGCCAGCGTCCTTCGGCCAGACGCACCGCCAGGGCGTAGACTCCGAGCCCCACCAGCACCGCCACGATATTGGCCGCCAGCTGCGCCGCGCCGGAGGTCTTGGGCCAGGCCTTGCCCAGGGCCTCGCCCGTCGACAGCGCCGTCAGGGCGATCAGGAAGAACAGCGCCACGGCCCAGCCGAGGGCTCTGAGCCAGCGCAGCGGTCCGGGGTGCAGAAACCGCCGCTCACCCAGCTCAAGGGGATGGATCCAGCGCGTCATATCGATCTTCATGATGTCGGATGCTCAGGGGTAAGCGGGCTTGAGGGGGGAAGGCTAGGGGTGTTCGGAGGCGGAAAGCGCCTGGGCTTGCGCCATGATCCGCTGGCCGAAAGGCCGCTGGCTCAAGGCGGTGATCGCTTCCTGGATGACGCCCGACAGCGGCGCCGAAAGCTCGGCGTCCAGGGCGGCGGCGGCGGCGTTGACGGCGGCCCATTGGCGTTGAAGAGCCGGGACCATCGCCTGCGTCTTCGGCGTCAGGGCCACGATGCGCTCGCGCGCGTCGGCGCCCGGTTTCAGCTCGACCAAGTCGTCCTTGGTCATCTGCGAGACCGTCTGACTGACCGCCGAATGGCTGATGCCGATCTTCAGAGCCAGCGCCTTGATCGGCGCCGGTCCCAGGCTCATCAGGCCGCGCAGAATCGGCGTGTAGCGCGGCCGCCAGGCCAGTCCGGCGGTGGTGTAGGCCGCCTGCACATCGCCATCCAGCAGTTCGATCAGATGACGCAGCAAGGTGCCGAGCGTGGGCGAAGGCGGGGACATGCGGATGATGTATAAGCGCTGTTATATATCGTCAAGGCGCTATCGACGGCGTTGAGGCTCAAGCCTGAGGGAGAAGGAAGATTGCCCCAAATTCATACGCATGTTTGACTGCGTCAAAATCAGGAGGAACCGCCCCATGTCGCAGCCCACGTTCGAGACCCTGCTCTATGACGTCGAGGACGGGATCGCGACGATCACCCTGAACCGACCCGAGCGGATGAACGCCTTCACCGCCCGGATGATGAAGGACCTGCTCGAGGTGTTCGACGTCACCGACGCCGACGACGCGGTCAAGGTGGTGATCGTCACCGGCGCGGGCCGGGCGTTCTGCGCCGGGGCCGATCTGGGCGGCGGCGGAGCGACCTTTGATCGCACCTCGCCCCAGGCCCTGGAACGCGAAGAGGGCAAGGTCGGCGACATCTATCGCGACGGCGGCGGCCGCTGCACTCTGCGCATGTATGACAGCCTCAAGCCGATCATCGCCGCCGTGAACGGCGCGGCGGTGGGCGTGGGCGTGACCATGCAGCTGCCGATGGACATCCGCTTGGCCTCGACCGACGCCAAGTTTGGCTTCGTGTTCGCCCGCCGGGGCATCAATCCCGAGGCGGCCTCGTCCTGGTTCCTGCCGCGTCTGGTCGGCATGCAGACGGCGCTGGAGTGGTGCTATACCGGCCGGGTGTTCGGCGCCCAGGAAGCGCTGGATCGCGGTCTGGTTCGCTCGCTGCACGCGCCCGAGGACCTGCTGCCCGCCGCCCGGGCCCTGGCCCG
Organism: Alphaproteobacteria bacterium; assembly: GCA_018895795.1. GTDB lineage: Bacteria > Pseudomonadota > Alphaproteobacteria > Caulobacterales > Caulobacteraceae > Caulobacter. Next base: position 2,025 of record JAHINZ010000070.1, on the reverse strand, counting down.
CGAGATCGCCGACAACAGCGCCCCGGTCTCGGTGGCCCTGACCCGTCAGCTGCTGTGGCGCATGGCCGGCGCGGATCACCCGATGGAAGCCCACAAGGCCGACAGCCGGGCCATCCAGTCGCGCGGGGCCACCGCCGACGCCAAGGAGGGCGTGACCTCGTTCCTGGAGAAGCGGCCGCCGGTCTATCCCGACAAGGTTTCGACCGATCTGCCCGACATCTGGCCCGAATGGGGCGATCACCCCTTCCGGTAGCGCTTTGGTTCGCGTCTTCGCGTCCCCATATCCTGGCCTGGACGCTCTCCCGCTCATCGGACGTTAAGGACGTTCTGATCAGGGTGGGAGGGCGACCGATTTGAGCGCCAGGAGCACCATGAGCGAAACCGCGCCGATAGACGCTTTTGCAGACCCGACGGCTCCGCGGCCGCCGGCCCGCTCGCGCGCGGCCCTGCTCAAGCGCCTGGCGGACGTGGTGTGCCTGCCGGCCAGCCGGGTCAACGCCTTCGAGCGCTCGATGACGGCCGACCTGCTGGTCGAGATGCTGCGCGACGCGGTCACCGAGGAGCGCGAAAAGGTCGCGCGTCGCCTGGCCAATCTGACCGAGATGCCGGGGACCCTGGTGCGGCTGATCCTGCGCGACGCGCTTTCGGTGTCGCGGGCCCTGCTGGAAAACTCGCCGACCCTGGGCGACGCCGATCTGATCGACTGCGTGCGCCAGGCGACCACCGAGCATCGCCGGATGATCGCCCAGCGCCGCGGCGTCGGCGAGATGGTCACCGACGCCCTGGTCGAGGCGGGCGAGGCGCCGGTCGTGGAGACCGTGCTGCGCAATGAAATGGCGCGTTTCAACCACCAGACGATCGAGACCGTGGTGGCGATGTCGCGCGACAACCCGCGCCTGATCCCGCTGATGCTGCGCCGCGCCGAGCTGCGGCCCAGCCATGCCTATGTGATGTTCTGGTGGGCCGACGCCGAGGCCCGCAAGCAGATCCTGCAACGCTTCGCGGTGTCGCGGGAAATCCTGCAGGACGCGGTGGGCGACCTGTTCGCCATGGCCTCGGACGAGGGCTGGCAGGACCCGATGTCGCGCAAGGCGCTGCAGTTCATCGAGCGCCGGCAGCGCAACCGCGCCGCGATCGCCAAGAGCCCGTTCGACAGCCTCGACGACGCGATCGCCGCCGCCCAGAACGGCATGACCCGCGAGATCGCCGAGGAGATCTCCTATCTCTCGGGCCTCAAGCCGATGACCGGCGCCAAGATCTTCACCGATCCGGGCGGCGAGCCGCTGGCTATTCTGTGCAAGGCCACCGGCCTGCCGCGCGCCGCCCTCAAGGCGCTTTGGCGTGGCCTGAGGCGGCCGGAGGTCGACTCGACCGGCGCCGTGACGCCGGCGCTGGAGCGGGTGATGGCGGTGTTCGACATGATCGCCGTCGATCGCGCCCAGACCGTGCTGCGCTATTGGAACTGGTCGCTGTCCTCGGCCATGACTCCGGCCTTGCTCAAGGCCATTCGCGAGGGCGACGAGGAGGGCGTGGACGAATATTCAGTGCCGCAACGCGCCGCGATGCTAGCGCTATCACGCGATTTCGGCCGCTAGTTCAAACATCACCGAACGCATTCAGCGCAAGACCGCCCGGACTTGAGGTGCTGAAATCTCGCCCGAATGACCCATGGGCAGAATTCATACCCCTTCTGCACTTCCCGATATTGCCGTGAACGGCGATTTTGGCTATCCACGCGGCGACTGATTTCGGAATCAGGTTAGAAGACGAAATTCACAATCGAGACGGGCCAGATCACCATGGATGAGCAATCCGACCTCCTTGAGATGACGGCGGGTATCGTCTCGGCCTATGTCTTCAACAACGCCGTGCCGGCCGCGGACCTGCCCGCGCTGATCCGCGTGGTCCACGGCGCCCTGGCGACGGTCGGCGGCGGCGCCGACGTCGAGCCGGCGCCGCTGAAGGGCCCCGCGGTGTCGGTCAAGCGCTCGATCGCGCCCGACCATCTGGTCTGCCTGGAAGACG
>JAHINZ010000069.1 GCA_018895795.1 Alphaproteobacteria bacterium | reverse complement strand
GGCGCTGGACGCGCGCTGGATCGCCGACTCGACGACGCTGCGGATGGATTGAACGGCCATGCGCTCATGCCTGAACGATCATGGTTAACCAGACCTTAATCACCCCCCAGCCGGCCTGCGCCCCGCCGAAGATGCCGCACCCCTTCAGGTCTCGAAAATTACAGACGTACAAATTATCGATGATAGATTACGATTGTCAATTTACAACAGCCGTCGCCCGTGATGCTCTGAATTTACAAGCATAATTGTGAAAAGGGAGATCATCATGGCCATCGCGCTCAATCCCCAAGCTTCCGGCATTCCGGGCCTCGATCCAGCTAGCCGCAAACCATCCCGCGCCTTGATCGCGGCGATCGGCGCATCGGTCGCCGTGCATGTCGGGCTGATCGGCTATCTGGCCTACACCAAGTACGTCGCCCCCTTGGCCGTCACGCATGACGAGCCGGCGATCATTCTGGAACACCCCTGGATCGAGCCGCCTCCGCCGCCGCAATCCGCGGAACGCCCTCCGGCGAACCCCATAGCGTTGCATCCGCCGCTGACGACGCCCTTCACACCGCCCGACATCCTGCCCATCGCGCCGCCCGACACACCCTTGCCAACGAGCCTGCCCGGCCCCGTGACCCTGACGCCCGATCCGCCGTTCGTCGCCCCCCCGGCCCAGCCAGCGGCCAAGGTGATCACCCACGCCAACTGGCTGCGCAAACCCTCGAGTGATGACATGGCGCGCTACTATCCCGACGGCGCGGCCCGCCGGGGGATCACCGGGAGCGCCACGATAAGCTGCGCGGTGGCGGTCAACGGGTCGGTGCGCAACTGCATGATCGTGGACGAGACGCCGCTGGGCGAAGGCTTTGGCGACGCCGCCCTGAAGCTGTCGCGCTTCTTCCGCATGAGCCCGCAAACCGAAAACGGTCAGGCGATCGACGGCGCCACGGTGCGGATTCCGATCCGCTTCAACCTGTAGCCGGTTCGCCCTTGACCCTGAAGCGCTGGCCGGGTCCCTGACGGGGACCCGGCCTCTTTTTCAGTAACTCTTGGGCAGGCCCAGAACGCGCTCGGCGATGAAGTTGAGGATCATCTCGCGGCTGATCGGCGCGATGCGGGCGATCATCGCCTCGCGGAAATAGCGCTCGACGTCGTATTCCTTGGCGTAGCCCATGCCGCCATGGGCCAGGACGGCGTTCTCGCAGGCGGTAAAGCCGGCCTCGGCGCCCAGATATTTCGAGGCATTGGCCTCGGCCCCGCAATCCTTGCCCAGGTCGTAGAGGGCGGCGGCCTTGAAGGCCAAGAGATTGGCCGCTTCCAGCTCCGCCCACGACCTAGCCAGCGGATGGGCCACGCCTTGATTCTGGCCGATCGGCCGGCCGAACACCACGCGCTCCTTGGCGTAGGTCGTGGCCTTGGCCAGGGCGGCGCGCCCAAGGCCGACGGCCTCGACGGCGAACAGCACCCGTTCGGGGTTCAGGCCGTGCAGCAGATAGGCGAAGCCCTTGCCTTCCTCGCCGACCAGATCATCGACGGGCACGAAAAGGTCCTCGATGAAGAGCATGTTACATTCGACGGCCTTGCGACCCATCTTCGGGATCGGCTTGGCCTCGATCTTTTCGCGGTCGGTATAGAACAGGCTCAGGCCCTGGGTCGGCTTGGCGCACTGGTCCTTGGGCGTGGTGCGGGCGATGATCAGGATCTTGTTGGCGCGCTGGGCGCCGGTGGTCCAGATCTTGCGGCCGTTCAGGCGATAGCCGCCATCGACCTTCTCGGCGCGGGTCTCGAGGCTGGAGGTGTCCAGACCCGAATTGGGCTCTGTCACCGCGAAGCACATCTTGTCCTCACCCGAGATAAGGCGCGGCAAGTGCCTGGCCCGCTGCGCGTCAGTGCCGAACTTCACGATCGGCATGGGGCCGAAAATATTCAGGTGGATCGCTGAGGCGCCGGAGAAGCCCGCGCCCGACTGGGCCACGGCCTGCATCATCACCGCCGCTTCGGTCAGACCCAGCCCCGCGCCGCCGACCGACTCCGGCATGGCCACGCCCAGCCAGCCGCCCTCGGCGATGGCGGCGACAAAGTCCTCCGGAAAAATCCCGGTCTCGTCGGTGCGGCGCCAGTAGTCATCGTCGAAGCCCGCGCAAAGCTTGGCCACGCCCTCGCGGATCGCTTCCTGCTCTTCGGTCAGCCAAAATCCGGACATCTCTGTTCCCCTGCGCTGGTCATGCCTCGAGCTCTCGATCGAAACGGCGCGCGTCGAGGCGCGCCGCATCCAGGCCCGGGTCCTTATCCGTCAGATACGACGCGACCAGACCCGCCACAAGCGGGGCCAGCAGCCAACCGTTACGGCGCGCGCCGACCGCCAACATGACCCCCGGCTTGGCGCTCCAGCCCACCAGGGGCAGCCCATCGGCGGTCGAGGCGCGCACGCCGACCTCGATCGTCGCGGCGGCTTCGGCGAGTTCGGGTCGCAAAGCCGTCGCCGCCTTCAGCAGCGGAGCGGTCATCTCGGTGTCCGGTCTCAGGTCGTCCCGCCCGGCTTCCATCGTCGCCCCCACCGCCGGCGTCGCGCCGGGGCAGAGATAGACGCCCGCGCCGCGCACCACCGGTCCGACGACGGCCCCGCGATCCAGACGCAGGATCTGCCCCTTGATCGGCGTCAGGGCGGCGGTCTCCGGCGCCAGGGCCCCGCCCCGCGCGCCGGCGCCGGTGGCGACAACCCAGTGGTCAAACCGCTCCACACGTCCGTCCGACAAACGAAGGGCGCCAAGGTCGAAGTCCTCGACCGAGGCCGCCTCGAAGCGAGCGCCCAGGTCAGCCGCCGCCGCGTGAAGGCGCGCCAGGGTCTTGCGGGCGTCCAACCGCCAGTCCTCGACCAGCATCAGGGCGCCATCCGCTTCGCGAGAACAGGTCTGACCGAGGCCGCCCCACCGCGCCTCGATCTCGGCCAGCCAGTCCGCCTCGCCCTCAATGCGAACGCCGCCCGTACTGATCTCGATGTCCAGACCATCAACGAAGGCCGGCCATAGGTCGCGCGCGCGACGTAAGAGGGCAAGATGCGGGGCAGAGAGCGGATCGAACAAGGCTTCACTGGCGGGGGCCAGCATGCCGGCCGCTACGCCCGAGGCATTGTCGCCGGGCGCGGCGGGGTCAAAGATCGTTACGGCCGCGCCGGCGCGCGCCAGAGCCAGAGCCGTCGCCGAGCCGAAGGCGCCGGCGCCGGCCACCGCGATGCGCGCGCCTGACAGAGTTCCCATGCGGCGCAAACACCTCCCGAGGCTTCAAAGGTCAAGCCCCTTGAGGACCAGAAGTCGAGCGAGTGCTCTCCACCATGCCGCGCATTGACGCAGGTGGGCTTCGCGGACGTGACTATAGCGTCATGATTGGGCTATCCTGCCTTGTCCAGCTTCGCTGCTCTCCTTAAGGGAGGCGCTAGTCCGCGCTGTCGGAAGGAATTGATTGGCATGAACGACAAGCCCGCGCTCGACTTGGCCCACCCTGTTGATCTGTATGTCGGCGCCCGTCTGAGAATAAGGCGCAAGGTCATGGGACTGAGCCAGACTCAGGTGGCCGACGCCTTGGGCATTACATTCCAACAGATCCAAAAATATGAGCGCGGCGCGAACCGGATCAGCGCCTCCAAGTTGTACGACGCCGCCCGACTGTTGCAGGCTCCAGTGTCCTATTTCTTCGAAGGGCTCGATGAGACCGACGGTGGGAGCGACGATGGTTTCGCTCAGCGCATGACCGAATTTGTTTCGACTTCCGAAGGTTTGGAACTGGCCGCGCTGTTTCCCCGGATTGACGACCGACGCCTGCGCCGGCGCGTTGTCGATCTGGTTCGGGCCATGGTCGAAGACGAGCTGCCCTGACCCGATCCGCGTCCGGCGGCGGGCTTCAGCGCCTCAATCGAAAGCCAGACGAATTCCAGCTCTGACCATGCGCGGACTGGCGTAGCCGACGACGCCGTCGGCGGTGCGTGAAGCGGCGATCTTCTCATCGATCAGGTTGTCGGCGGCCAGATAGGCGGTGACGCCTCGGCCCAGCCGCCAGTCGGCGCGGACGGCGGCCGTCAGACCCGCCTCCAGCACGCGACTATTGAGATCATCCTCGAACCGTTTGCTCTCCCAGGTCAGGCCGACGTCAAGGCTCAAGCGATCGGAGACCCGCCATTGACCGCCCGTGGTGGCGCTCCAGATCGGCGCCTGGGCGGGCCTCTTGCCCGTCAACTGTGGCGCCGCCGTTCCGCCGTCGACCCGAGCGTCCGTCCCCGAGAACGCCACCTCCAGCGCGACCGTCGATCCAAACTTGCGCGTCGCGCGCGCCTCCAGGCCGATCGCGTTGATCTCTCCCGTGTTGCGCCGTTCGCGCAAAACGCCGCCGGCCGGTACGAAGCCTGCGCGCGGAAAGGTCCCAGGCCCCACGCCAATCGTGACATTGGCGATCGGATCCTCGATGCGGTTCCAGAAGATCGTGGTCTCGATGACATGGTTCGCCCCCTGGCTGGACAGGCCCGCCTCAAGCCCGACAAGTCGCTCGGGTCGCAGGGCGGCATTGGCCTCGGTGACGTCATTGCCGACCCGGAACGGGCGATGCAGCTCGTTCAGCGTGGGCGGGCGAAACCCGCTGTAGGACGCCAGTCGCAGGGCCCGTCCCGCGCCCAGATCGCGCCGGACGCCGAGCCGGCCGCTGGCGACCTGGCCGTCGCGATCCGCCGGTCGATCGTCAAGCAACGCCGCGCCTGAAGCGAGATCACGCTCCAGCCGCTGGCCGCCGCTGGTGGTCCAGTGATCCAGTCGCAGGCCGCCGGTCAGCAACCAGGGCGCAGACGTCCAGGCCCCTTCGACATAGGCGCCCGTGACCGAGGTTTCCCCCCCGGCGCGCCGATCGCGGGTGAAGGCGTTGCCGATGTAGCGGAAATGCTCTCGCACCTCGCCCTCGGCGAGACGTCCGTCCAACCCGACCTCGCCCTCGAACGCGGGCGAGGTCCAGCGCAGGGCCGCATTGAGACCCGTGCCGGTCGCGGGCGTGGCGTATTGCTCATTGGCTGGCGTCGTCGTCGCGCGATTGGCGGCGACCGCGACAGCGGTGTTGGCCAGGTCACTTTCGCGTCGCCAGGCCTGCAGCCTCCACCCCCAGCCGGTTTCAGCGGGGGACCGGGCCAGGGTGGCGCTGAGCGAGGCCCCCGTCGCCTTGGCCCGCGCGCCCGCCAGACCCGCGCCGCGAGCGTCGCGATAGCCGCCCAGGCGCACGGAGAGCTCGGCGTCGCCGACCGGGGCGTCGAGGCGCAGACTGGCCGCGCGCGTCTCCAGGTCGATCGGCTGGTCCGCCTCGCCCCGCATCGAACCGCGGACGGGCGTGTAGCCGTCACTCCGCTCGTAGAGGCCACTGACGAACAGACGCGCCTCGCCGATCCGCGCCACCCGCGCGGCCGAGGCGCGCGTCGTTGCGAAACTTCCGGTCGACAGGTCGGCCGCGCCGCCCCTGTCGCGTTCCCGCAGCGTGATGACGCCCGTCAAGGCGCCCGCGCCGTAGGGCCCCGCCCCAGCGCCGCGCACGATGTCTGCGCCCTCCAAGGCCTCCGGCGCCAATTGCGACCAGATCACCCACCCGCCGAACGGATCGTTCAGCGGCGCGCCGTCCAGCAGGACCAGCGTCCGACCGGCGCCCGAGGGCGCGATGGCCCGCAGACTGATCCCCTGCGTGGTCGGATTGGCCGACTGGCTGGAGGTGCGTCGAAACAGCGAGACGCCAGGCGTCCGGCTCAGCGCTTCGTCAACCCGAGCCGACGCGGCCAAGTCGAGCTGATTCAGTCGCACGACAGAGAACGCGGCCTCGCCCCGCAGGGGCGGCAAGCGCGCCGCCGTCACCACGATCGGCGCGGCGACGGCGGAAGGCGGCGCGGAGGGAAGGTCAAGCGGCATTGCGGCGGGGTCTCACGGCGGTTTGCGGATGGGAGTCGCAACGCCGCCAAGCCTAGGGGGATTTGGAGCCCTCGACGAGCGGGGTCGAGCAGCTTCGGCGAGGGAGCCGCCAACTCAGGCGCGGCGGAGAGAGGCATGGTTCGATAGGATTTCGGGGTCATCGGCAGATTGGGCCGCTTCGGCGCGATCCCGTCGATGGTCTAAAGCCGTCCGGAAACGGAACCCAGACGTGGTGGTCGCGGTTTGAGTGTGCGGCCTGAATTTGCAAGCCGATTTGGGATATCCGGCCATGCGCATCGCCCAGGTCTCGCCCCTCTACGAAGCCGTTCCCCCAAGCCTCTATGGTGGCACCGAGCGCGTTGTCGCCCATCTGACCGACGCCCTTGTCGAGCTTGGACATGACGTCACCCTGTTCGCCAGCGCCGAGGCCCAGACCAAGGCCAAGTTGGTCGCGGTCAGGGATCAGGCCATCCGACTGGACCCCGCGCCTCTGAAGTCGGACCTGGCGGCCCATATGAGCATGCTGCTGGAGGTCCGAGATCGCGCCGACGATTTCGACATCATCCATTTCCATACCGACATGCTGCATTTCGCGCTGTTCGCCGACCTGGCTGACAAGACCCTGACCACCCTGCACGGTCGGTTGGACCTCAAGGACCTGCCCGGTCTCTATCGTCGCTATCCGGAGTTTGGCCTGATCTCGATCTCGGACTCGCAGCGCAAGCCCCTGCCCTACGCCAACTGGGTGGGTACTGTGCTGCACGGAATCCATGCCGACAGCTACGTCCATCATCCCGACGGCGAAGGTTATCTGGCCTTCCTGGGCCGTATCTCGCCTGAGAAGGGCCCCGAGCGGGCCATCGCCATCGCGCGCAAGGTTGGCCGTCGTTTGAAGATCGCCGCCAAGGTCGACCAGGCCGATATCGGCTATTTCCATAGTGTGGTCGAACCGTTGCTGGCGGATCCGATGGTCGAGTTCGTGGGAGAGATCGGCGATCAGGACAAAGCGAAATTCCTCGGGCGCGCCGACGCCCTGTTGTTCCCAATCGATTGGCCCGAGCCCTTCGGCCTGGTGATGATCGAGGCGATGGCCGCCGGCGCGCCCGTCATCGCCTATGACCGCGGTTCCGTGCGCGAGGTCATCGAGGACGGACTGACAGGTTTCATCGTCAATGACGAGGACGAGGCCGCGGCGGCGGTCGCCCGCCTTCCCAGCCTCAGCCGTCGCGCGATCCGCGATCGGTTTGATCTGCGGTTTTCGGCCATCGCCATGGCTCAGCGCTACCAGAGCCTCTACCGACAGATGATCGAGACAGGCCGTGTAGGTCTAGGCCTCGCGCTAAGCGCCTGATCCATACAAGGCCAATGATGTACAACCCAGAGCAAGCTCCTGTCGCTCCAGCGGCCCAGGAAAAAACGGGTGAGCCGCGCCCGCCCTTTCCCCTCTATGCGCTGAAGGATCACGATACCTTTCTTGTGGCCGACGCGTTTGGCGATATCGGAGGCGTCGGCGACGGGTTCTTCCACAATGACACCCGTGTTCTCTCACGGTTCAGGCTGACGCTGGGCGACGTGGCGCCGTCGCATCTGAGCTCGTCGGTGTCGCAGGACAATGTCTTCTTCAACTGCCACGCCACCAACCAGAACCTGCCGCTTCTGGGCGCGGCCGCCGCCCCGCACGGAACCATCCATCTGGAGCGCAAGCGCTTCCTTTGGGACCAGCGCTGCTTCGAACGCATCACCTTCATGAACTACAGTCGCGACCTGGTGATCCTGCCGGTCAGTCTGGAGTTCGAAGCCGACTTTAGCGACATGTTCGAGGTGCGGGGCAGCAAGCGCGGGGCGCGCGGCGTGCGAAAGCCTCCCGTCGCCGAAGGGCGCTCGGTCACCTTCGCCTATACCGGCCTCGACGAGGTCGAGCGCGGCAGCGTCATCAGCTTCTCGGAGCCGCCGGGACGCCTGACGCCGACCCGGGCCGATTTCCTGTTCATGCTGGCCGCCGACGATCGCTTCGAACTGTATATCGAGATCGGCCCGACCCTGGCCAACCCACCCGACCGCGTCCGCTGGCGCAACGCCGCGGCGCGCGCCAAGCTGAGCATGCGCCGGCGCACCCGCCGCGGCGCACGGCTGCATAGTTCCGGCCGGCTCTTCAATGAGTGGCTCCAGAAGTCGCGCGCCGACCTCGCCCTGCTGACCACCGAGCTCGACACCGGGCCCTACCCCTATGCCGGCATTCCGTGGTTTTCGACCCCGTTTGGCCGCGACGCCATCATCACCGCCTGGCAGGTGCTGTGGATCCAACCTGACCTTGCGCGCGGGGTCTTGGCCTATCTGGCGAAATATCAGGCCGTCGAGGTCTCGGCGTTCCGCGACAGCGAGCCTGGCAAGATCATGCACGAGACGCGCCGGGGCGAGATGACCGCCTTGGGTGAACTTCCCTTTGGCCGCTACTATGGCGGGGTCGACACCACGCCGCTGTTCGTCGGGCTCGCCTGCGCCTATGCCGAACGCACTGGCGACATGACCTTTGTCGATGCGCTTTGGCCCAACCTGATCAAGGCCATCGACTGGATCGAGCAATTCGGCGACCACGACGGAGACGGACTGATCGACTATGCGCGCGGCGCGGCGACCGGTCTGTCGAACCAGAACTGGAAGGACAGCGAAGACAGCGTCTTCCATGCGGATGGCAAGTTCCCGAGCGGGCCGATCGCCGTCGTCGAAGTCCAGGGCTACGCCTATGCGGCGTTCAAGGGCATGGCCGACCTGGCCAAGCGTCGCGGCGACGCCGCCAACGCCCAGCGCTGGCGCAAGCGCGCCGAGACCCTACGCCAGACCGTCGAAGATCGCTTCTGGATGGAGGATCAAGGCTTCTACGCCATGGCCATCGACGGCGCGGGCAAGCCTTGTCGCGTCAAAGGCTCCAATCCGGGCCACCTGTTGTTTTCAGGCCTGCCCAGCCCCGAGCGC
>JAHINZ010000068.1 GCA_018895795.1 Alphaproteobacteria bacterium | reverse complement strand
TGAGGATTTGAAAAAGACCGCACAGGATCGAGGCCGCGAACAGGTATTGGAGGCCGTGATCGCGCACCAAGGTGACCATCAACAGAGCCATGGCGCCGGTCGCCGCCGAGATCATGGCCGGGCGGCCCCCAACCAGGGCGATGGTTACGGCGATTACGAACGAGGCGTAGAGCCCAACGGCGGGGTCGACCCCGGCGATGATCGAAAAGGCTATGGCCTCAGGAATTAGGGCCAGAGCCACGACGGTTCCCGCCAATAGATCACGGCGCGGATTGGCGAGCCATTGTTGGCGCGCCGAAACAAGAAGGGTCATTCGGTTCAGTCTGTCGATAGCGGGGAGGCGCGACGCGCATCAAGTCCGCTCGGATTTTCCCGAGGGATCGGCGCCCGGGGTAGCCACCCGGTCTGAACGGGTCCTTAGTGTGCGAGGCTGATGCCGGAAAACGCGCGGCGTGGCAAGGTAAGGCGGCCCCCACTGCGCCGTTCCGACGCCTATCAGCCGGATAGGGCGACTCCGTTCACCGCGTGAAGCGGGACCCCCTTGGTGGAGAAGGGGCTTGCATCGATGACGCTTGGGTTGCGGCCTTGCGCTGGCGGTAACCCAGACCTCACTTTGGCGTTATAGAGCCCCCTCGACCTGATTGACCTGCTACCCTGATAGCCGCTGCGGAAGATCGCAAAAGGCTTCAGACGACACCGCCGAGGCGCATATCGCATTGGGCGATAGGGTTCGCCGTCCCTCAGACGGCAGATCCAAAATCTTGGAGACGTTTCGCGCCGCGCACGGCGCCGGATTAAAAAGGGCTGTTCATGACACCATTCGCCGCCGCTGACGCGCTTAGTCCTGTCGCCTTCGAACTTCAGGTCGCTGAACCGCCGCCTGGCGCATCGACAACTCTTGCTGATCCAGACGCGCCGCGACCTACGAAAGCCGATCTCCTGCGATTGGTCCGCGCTCTTTAGCGCGTTTGACCGCGGCGCAATCGCGTCCGCGGCTGAGACAAACCTTAAAGGCCCAGAACGTCGGCGGGCGCCACCTTGGTGGCCTGTCGCGCTTGGCGTTGCATTTGCGGAGGCGACATGAGCGCCCACATTCTAAGCTTTCCGACGACTCTGACGCCGCCGCCGCCGATGCCGATCGCGGGCCATGCCCTCTTTGTCGATCTCGATGGAACCTTGGCGCCGTTTGCCGATCGACCGGACGGGGTTAAAGCCGACGCCCGGCGCACGGCGATCCTGACGCGGCTCGGCGTGTTGTTCGAGCATCGCCTGGCCGTGGTCAGTGGTCGCTCCCTAAGTGATTTGACGTTCCTGACGGGCGGGGTGGTGGTCGCAGCGGCGGGCGTTCATGGTCTGCAGCGTCGGACGGCTTGGGGCGACGAGATCGCGTTCCGTAGCGACCCACGCCTGAGCGACGCTCTGACGATTTTCAACGCGTTGGCCAAGGCTCAAAAAGGCCTCCTGGTGGAGGACAAGGGCGTTAGCGTCGCCTTGCACTATCGTCTGGCTCCTGGCGCTCGGGACGCCGTGCGCGATGCGGCTCAGCGACTTGAAGCGTCTTCAGATCTGCTCCTGCAAGACGGTGACCATGTGGTTGAGTTGCGAACGGCGGGCCCCAATAAGGGTGACGCGGTCACCGCCTTTCTGGGCGAAGCGCCATTCAGCGGCGCGCGGCCCATCTTCGTTGGGGACGACGTTACCGACGAAGATGGTTTCAAGGCTGCGGTCGAGGCCGGCGGTTTTGGCGTGCTTGTCGGAGCGCCGCGGGGTACGGCGGCGCGTTACCGATTGAATGACGTCGATGCGGTGCTCGACTGGCTTGAAACTGCCGGCGAGGCGGACGCATGAGCCGGCTTATCGTCGTGTCCAATCGGGTCAATCCGCCTGCCGACGCCAATGTCGGCACGGCGGGCGGCCTGGCGATGGCGCTTGCCGCCGCCCTGCGGGAATATTCGGGCGTATGGTTTGGCTGGAGCGGTGAGACGGTCGAGACCTTCACGGGGCAGATCTCGATGCAAAGGGTGGCTGGGGTCACGGTCGCCCTAGTCGATCTCGAAGAGCAAGATCGCCAGGAATATTACAACGGCTACGCCAACAAGACGCTGTGGCCGCTTCTGCATTCACGCACGGACCTAGCGGCCTTCGAGCGGTCTTTCGGCGAGGGCTATCAGAGGGTCAACCGTCGCTTCGCCGAAACCCTCCGTCCATTGATCGGCCCCGAGGATCTCGTCTGGATTCACGACTACCACCTTATCCCCATGGCCCAGGAACTGCGGCGGCTGGGGGTGACCAACCGTATCGGCTTCTTCCTGCACGTTCCCTGGCCCGGTCGGCGATTGATGACGACGCTGCCCGAGCATCGGGAGCTGGTCGAGGCGATGCTTGACTACGATCTCGTCGGATTTCAGACGCGCGACTCCCTGGAGGCCTTCTGTGACTATGTAACGCGCGAGCTGGAGGGCGTGGTTGAGGATGGCGTCGCGAGCGTGGGCGATCGCCGTGTGGCGATCGGCGCCTTTCCCATCGGCATTGAGGGCGACGCCTTCGCGGCCACGGCGAAGGGTGATGAGGCCCAGGCGATGCTCGCGCGCCTGCGCGAGAGCCAGGCCGGA
>JAHINZ010000067.1 GCA_018895795.1 Alphaproteobacteria bacterium | reverse complement strand
CGTCGGCCCGGACGGGCGGCTGATCCCCGAGGCCGTTCTGGGCCTGCTGGCCGCCGAAAAGGTCGGGGCGACGCACGCGATCGGCGATCTGGTCTGGTGATCGCGGCGCGAGCCACTAGATTGCGTCGCAACGCACAATAAAAACACACCGCAGGGGACGCGTCATATGCAGGGTTTGTTTCTCGAAGAGCTGAGCGTCGGCCAGAGCGCCGACCTGGTTCGCACCGTCGGCGAGGCCGACATCATCGCCTTCGCCGCCGTCACCGGCGACAACAACCCCGTCCATCTGGACGCCGACTATGCGGCGACCACCGCCTTTGGCGAGCGCATCGCCCACGGCATGCTGTCGGCGGGCTATATTTCGGCGGTGATCGGCACCCAGCTGCCGGGACCCGGCGCGATCTACATGTCGCAGTCCCTGCGCTTCAAGCGCCCGGTCAAGATCGGCGACGAGGTCACCGCCCGCGCCACCATCACCGAGATCGACACGGCCAAGGCCCGCGTCACCCTGGCCACCGTCTGTCTGGTCAACGGCAAGCCCGTGCTCGAGGGCGAGGCCCTGATCATGGTCCCGCGCAAGGCCGGCTGATGACGCTGAAGATCGTTCACGGCTGGAAGGACCTGGCCCCGGAAGAGCGCGGCGCCGCCACGGCGCTGGGCAATTTCGACGGCCTGCATCGCGGCCACCAGCAGGTGATCGCCGAGGCCGCCAAGGCCGCCCTGGCCCTGAAGGCGCCGCTGGGGGTGATCACCTTCGATCCGCACCCGCGTCGGCTGTTCCGCCCCAGCGAGCCGGCCTTCCGGCTGATGACGATCGAGCAACAAGCCCGCGTTTTAGGCGGAATGGGGGTGGATATCCTTTATCTGCTGCCGTTCGACTTCCAGATGGCCAGCTTCTCGGACAAGGAGTTTGTCGAGCAGGTTCTGGTCGAAGGTCTGGGCGTGAAGCACGTGGCGGCGGGATTCGACATTTCGTTCGGCAAGGGGCGCACCGGCAGCCCCGAGGCCCTGAACGCCTATGGCCGGCAGAACGGCTTTGGCGTGTCGATCGCCGAACCCGTGGCCAGCCAGGCGGGCGACAAGTTCTCGTCCACCGCCGTGCGCGACGCGCTGCGCGACGGCCACCCGGAGACCGCCGCCCGCATCCTGGGCCGGCCGTTCGCCATCGAGGGCGTCGTGCGACGCGGCCAGCAGCTGGGTCGCCAGCTGGGCTTCCCCACCGCCAATGTCGAGATCGTCGACTATGTGGTGCCCAAGCTGGGCGTCTACGCCACCCGCACCCGCCTGCCCGACGGCCGCGTGGTGCCCGGCGTGGCCAATCTGGGCAATAATCCCACCACCGGCATGGTCGAGACCCGGCTGGAAACCTGGCTGTTCGACTTCGACGAAGACCTCTACGGCCAGGTCATCGAGACCCAGCTGATCGCCTTCCTGCGGCCGGAACTGAAGTTCGACGGCATCGAGCTGATGATCGAGCAGATCCGCCTGGATGAAGCCCAGGCCCGCGCGATCGTGGCGCCGGGGTTTTGATTTCCTTCTCCCCTTGCGGGAGAAGGTGGCGCGAAGCGACGGATGAGGGGTCTCACGCGCCTCACCTGCCAGGCCTTTCAACCCCTCATCCGACCCGCTGACGCGGGCCACCTTCTCCCGCAAGGGGAGAAGGGATGTTCAAGCGCTACCGCCTGCTGTTAACCTCCGTTAACCACGGCGGGGGCGGACTGTTGAAAGCGCGCAAGTACGACCATTTCGCCCGGGCCCGGCGCCCGGCGCCGCGTCGTCAGCACGAGATCCTGGCCTATCCCGAGGACGCCCAGTTCGTGTTCGACACCGGCAAGGCCATCGAGGTTGAGGGCGGCTATTGCGCCCTGCCCAATGGCGATCTGCTGGACGCCTATTCCAACGCCGTGGTCCGCGCCGTCGAGATGGTCGGGCCCTGCGTGGTGCGCGTCCACCCGATGCTGGAAGACCCCCGCATGCAGGGGATCGGCTCGGGCTTCGCCTTCGCCGAGGGCGGACTGATCCTGACCAACAGCCATGTGGTCCAGGGCGCCAGCCGCTTCGTGGTCATCACCGCCGAGGGTCGCAGCCTGACGGCCCGCTGCGTGGGCGACGATCCCGACACCGATCTGGCCATCCTGAAGATCGACCAGAACGTTCACATCGCGGCCGCGCGGCTCGGCGATTCCAAGAAACTGCGGCGCGGCCAGCTGGTCATCGCCATCGGCGCGCCGCTGGGCTTCGAGGCCACGGTGACCACCGGCGTCGTCTCGGCCCTGGGCCGCACCCTGCGCGGCGAGCGCGGCCGGCTGATCGAGGACCTGATCCAGACCGACGCGGCGCTGAATCCGGGCAATAGCGGCGGGCCCCTGGTCAACGCCAATGGCGAGGTGGTCGGCATCGCCACCGCCGTGATCGCCGGCTATCAGGGCCTGTGCTTCGCGGTGGCCGTCAACACCGCCACCTATGTGATCAAGGAGCTGCTGGACCACGGCTTCGTGCGGCGCGGCTCGATCGGCATGATCGCCCAGCAGGCCCCGATCCCGCCCGGCCTGGCCCGCGCCACCGGCGTCACCCAGCCCTATGCGGTGTTCGTGGCCCATGTCGACGCCGGCGGCCCGGCCGCCAAGTCCGGCGTCAAGGAAGGCGACCTGCTGATCCAGGCCGGCGACCAGCGCCTGACGGGCCTGGACGACCTGTTGCGGGCCCTGGACAACCACAGCATCAACAAGCCCACCCTGTTCACCCTGATCCGCGAGGGCAAGCTGATGACGGTGACGATCACCCCGAAGGTGCGCAAGCGGGGGTAGGGCGGCCGCACTCGCCCCCTCCGCGCTTCGCGCGCCTCCCTCGGAGGGGGAAGATGAAAAGCCTCTTCCCCCTCCGGGGGAGGACGATCGCGAAGCGGTCAGGAGGGGGCAAGTGCGGGAAGTTCCTAGCTCTGGCCTTGCCCGCAACCCTCTGCTATCCCCCAGTCCATGACTTTCGTTCGGAAATCCCCGCGAATTATCCGCCCGGCGTAACGCTGGACACGGTTCGAGCGCGCGCCGGGATCACCCCCCGCACCCCTTTTCCGAACTTCCAAGCTGGATAGCTCTCCCATGGCCGACGACGCCACGACCGCCCGCGACTATCGCGACACCGTCTTCCTTCCCGACACCCCGTTCCCGATGCGCGGCGGTCTGCCCAAGAAGGAGCCCGAGATCCTGGCCGGCTGGGCCGCCCTGTCCGACAAGGGCCTGTACGGCGCGATCCGCGCCAAGCGCCAGGCCGATGGCGCGCCGCTGTTCGTGCTGCACGACGGCCCGCCCTACGCCAATGGGGCCATCCACATCGGCCACGCCCTGAACAAGACGCTGAAGGACTTCGTGGTCCGCTCGCGCTTCGCCCTGGGCTACGACGTCGACTACGTGCCCGGCTGGGACTGCCACGGCCTGCCGATCGAGTGGAAGATCGAGGAAGAGTTCCGCGCCAAGGGCCGCCGCAAGGACGAGGTCCCGGCCGAGGAATTCCGCACCCGCTGCCGCGAATATGCCGGCGGCTGGGTCGAGGCCCAGAAGACCGAGTTCCAGCGCCTGGGCGTCCTGGGCGACTGGTGGAACCGCTACGCCACCATGGACTTCTCGTCGGAAGCCACGATCGTCGCCGAGTTCCACAAGTTCGCCGCCTCGGGCCAGCTCTATCGCGGCTCCAAGCCGGTGATGTGGAGCCCGGTCGAGCGCACGGCCCTGGCCGAGGCCGAGATCGAATACCACAACCATGTCAGCCCGACCGTGTGGGTGAAGTTCCCGGTCAAGGTCTATGACGAGGAGCACTACGCCCTGTCGGGCAACGCCGCGGGCGACAATGTCTTCCGCCTGGCGCCCAACGACGCCAGCGTGGTGATCTGGACCACCACGCCGTGGACCATCCCGGCCAACCGGGCGATCAGTTTCAACCCCAAGGTCGAGTACGGCCTCTATGAGGTCGAGGCGATCGAGGAAAACCTCGAATTCGCGCCGTGGTCGAAGGTCGGCGACCGGCTGATCGTCGCCGACAAGCTGGCCGAGGACGTCCGCAAGGCCGCCAAGGTCGCGACCTGGCGCCGGGTCGAGCCCGTGGATCCCACCGGCCTGGTCTGCGCCCACCCGCTGGCCCAATTCGATGAGGGCTTTACCTTCGACGTGCCGCTGCTGGCCGGCGACCACGTCACCGACGACGCCGGCACGGGCTTTGTTCACACCGCCCCGGGCCACGGCGCCGACGACTATCTGGTGTGGCTCAAGAGCGGCTACAGCCTCGACTCGATCCCCGACACCGTCGATCCCGACGGGGCCTATTTCCCGCATGTGCCGCTGTTCGCGGGCCTCAAGGTCATCGAGACCGAGG
>JAHINZ010000066.1 GCA_018895795.1 Alphaproteobacteria bacterium | reverse complement strand
TTGGTGGTCGGCGGCTCGCCGGCGGCCAGGCCGATCTCGCGCTGGGCCATGGCGAAGCGGGTGACCGAGTCCATCAGACACAGGACCTCCTGGTCCTGGTCGCGCAGATATTCGCTGATCGCCAGGGTCATGTAGGCGGCCTGACGGCGAGTCAGGGCCGGTTCGTCCGAGGTGGCGACCACGACGATGGCGCGCTTGAGGCCTTCCTCGCCCAGGGTCTCCTCGATGAACTCGCGGACCTCGCGGCCCCGTTCGCCGATCAGGCCGACCACGACGGCGTCGCAGGTGGCTTCCTTGGCCAGCATCGACAGCAGCACGGACTTGCCGACGCCCGAGCCGGCGAAGATGCCCAGGCGCTGGCCCCGGCAGGTGGTGGTGAAGACGTTCATCGACCGCACGCCCAGATCGATGCGCTCGCCCACCCGGCCGCGGGCGTGAGCCGGCGGCGGCGGGGCCTTCAGCGGATAGGGAACCTCGCCCTGCGGCAGCGGGCCCAGCCCGTCGATGGGTTCGCCGAAGGCGTTGATGATCCGGCCCAGCCAGGCCTTGGTCGGGCGCACGCTGGCCCCCTCGGGCATGATGCGGATTTCGGCGCCGGGGGCCACGCCCTCGACGGGACCGAACGGCATCAGCAGGGCGCGGGTCTCGCGAAAGCCCACGACCTCGGCCGGCAGCACCGGCAGGCCCAGGCGGTCGATCTCGACGCGGGCCCCCACCGCCAGCCGCGTCAGGCCGCCGCGCGCCTCGATCAGGAGGCCATTCACGGCGGCGACGCGACCGGAAATGGTCAGCGGATCGATACGTTCGATGGCGGCGATCAGGCTACGCAAATCGGTTCTCGGCAATGAGGGTTCATCCTCGACCGACAGCGTTAACCAGCCGTGAAATTAGGGATGTGTCAGGGCGAGGTTGGCGGTGAAAAACGCCACGACCGCCGCGTTGAAGGTGTGGTGGAACGCCGCACGGTCGAAGCCCGGGGCGCTGGCGCACAGGTCCGGCAACTCCTTGGCCATGTCCGGCGCGCAGGGGGTCAGGAAGTCATAGTGCCCGGCGCCGGCCACGACGCGATAGTCCGGCTTGCCCGGCAGGGCGTTGAGCACGGCGGTGGCGTGGAAGGGATCGACCAGGATCTGGTCGTTTCCCGCCCGCCACAGCTGCACGGGCGCGGTGATGTTCCCCAGACTCTTGGCCGTGAACGCATAGCCCAGGGCCGGCGCGGCCGAGACCACGGCCTTGATCCGCGCGTCGTGGACCCAGGGACCCCGCAGGGCGTCGGCCGGCGGCGGCTGCAGGCTCAGCAGGCGGCAGTCGAAGTGGGTGGGATAGTCACGGCAGTGGACGGGGACGCGCGTCAGGTCGAGCTCGCCGCCCGCCGCGACCAGCACGGTCAGGCCGCCGGCCGAGAAGCCGAACGCGCCGACCCGCCGGGGATCCAGCCGGTCATGCTGTGGCCAGTCGGCCAGCATGTAGTCGATCAGCACACGCAATTGGCGGGGGCGGTTGGCCAGGTCGGTCGCCCGGCTCTGGTCGCGGTAGTTGTCGCCGGTGTGGGTCAGGGCGGCGACGACGAAGCCGGCCTTGGCCAGGGAGATGGCGGTGTCGTAGTGGCCGCCGAACCAGCCGCCATTGCCGTGCGACAGGACCACCAGGGGCAGGTCCTGGCCCATGAGCGGCGCGTCGGTCGCCACCTTCCAGTCGCCCATGCCCCGGGCCGGCGCCGCGGCCGACGCGGCGGTCGGATACCAGACGCCGACCTCGATGGGCGCGCCCTGCGGGTCGGGAACCTGGATCACCTGGAATCCGGCGCTGGTCTGCGCGCGGACGGGCGGGGCGCTGATCGACAGCATCAGGACCAGCAGGAAGAACGCTGACTTGAGCCAGCAGGCGAGGGGGGAGAGAACAGGTCGCATGGAGATCTCCTCTGGGGAACAGGAGAGCGCTTTGGCGGCTTGGAGCGGGACTGGCCAGCGCGCCTGCGCGAACGGGCGAACGGGTTCGCGAAGCGGCGAACTGTGATTATAGGGAGAGGATGGACAGCCGCCGCCACCCCCTGCTGGGCGCCCCTCGCGACTGGGCGATCGACCTCGCCGTCGCGGCGGTGGCGGGCGCGTTCCTTGGCGTGATCGGCCCCTTTGGCAGCTTCCTGAACGGACCGGCCGCCACGCGGGTCCTGTACTGGGTGCTGGCCATGTGGTGCGCCACCGTGGTGCTGGGTGTGGTCGTCCGCTTGGCGCTGGCTTTGGCGGCCCGTTTGAGGATCCCGGCCGTGCTGGCCTTGGCGGGCGGTCTGGTGGTGGGTTCGGCGCCGCTCTCGCTGTTGACGCCGATGATCGCCAGAGCCTTCTGGCCGCGCATCGGCCTGACGCC
Organism: Alphaproteobacteria bacterium; assembly: GCA_018895795.1. Lineage (GTDB taxonomy): Bacteria > Pseudomonadota > Alphaproteobacteria > Caulobacterales > Caulobacteraceae > Caulobacter. Next base: position 1,091 of record JAHINZ010000066.1, on the reverse strand, counting down.
CCTGGACTGGTACTGGCAATGCCTGGCGATCGCCGCGCCCCTGGTGCTGATCTATGTCGCCATACGCCGGATGCTGACCTCCGAGCGCGTCCAGGCCTTGAGGCCGGTCGCCCTGGAACTGGCCGACGCCTCACCCTCGCCGTCGTCTCAAGACGGCAAAGTGCTGTGCCTGCGGATGGAGGACCACTATGTCCGCATCCACACCGCCGCCGGCTCGCGTCTGGTCGAGGGCCCGTTCGAGCGGGTGATCGCCACGCTGGGCGACCGCGAGGGCCTGCGGGTGCACCGCTCCTGGTGGGTGGCGCGGGCCGCCGTGGTCGGCGTCGAGGTCGATGGGCGCAATCTCAAGCTGCGCCTTGCCAACGATCTGCGGGCTCCGGTGTCGCGGGCCTCCGTGGCCAAGCTTCGGCAGGTCGGCTGGCTGGCGACCGACGCCTAGAATTCGTGTTGCGGCGCGCTGTCGCGGCGCGCGCGCCCTCAGGCCTCCAACGGCCGAAAAACCCCGGAAAATCTTAGCGACAGAACGCCGCAATCGCCCCGAGAGGCCGTCGGGAAACGGCTCGTGGCGTCCGGAGGGGCTTGACGGCGAGAACGCCGAAGGGGCTGGCTTTTGAGCCAATTCGCCTGAGGTGGGAATCCATTTTTGGCGCTCAAAGACCCATCCCCGAACAAATTCGGCCGCGACTCAGCGACCGCTTGCACCCGATTCGCAAATCAGATTAACCATTCGATCAACGAGATCATTCACCATTAACCAGTCTTAAATTAACTCACCCGCAAAGTGCTGGCAGGGTTTAACGGGCGGCTTCCGCCAAGACGTCGAATAACGCCACACCGTGGCGTGGAGGGGCTCATGCGCGTACTGTTGATCGAGGATGACAGCGCAACTGCGCAGACCATCGAGCTGATGCTGAAGTCTGAAGGCTTCAACGTCTATACGACGGATCTGGGTGAAGAAGGCGTCGATCTGGGCAAGATCTATGATTACGATCTGATCTTGCTGGACCTCAATCTGCCTGACATGAGCGGCCTTGATGTTCTGCGCACCCTGCGGGTGGGCAAGGTGAATACGCCGATCATGATCCTGTCGG
>JAHINZ010000065.1 GCA_018895795.1 Alphaproteobacteria bacterium | reverse complement strand
CGTGGCGATATATTCCTGGCCGATCGTCGAGCGCGACTTGGCCACTTGCTCGGGCGCGATCAGGCTCGGCGCGCCGGCGGCCGTTACGGTGACGGCCGAAACCGCTTCAACGGTCTCGGTGCCGGTCGATTGGGCGAAAGCGCCCGTGGCGCTGAGCATGCAGCCGACCAGGGCGGTTGACGCCATACAAGCCAGTTTTTTCGTCATCATGTTGATATAGCCCCTCGTTTTCAGCCGCGACGACCGACAGGCTTCGTCGCGCTAGCGTAATTAAGCGGTCTTTAGCCGCCTATTTAGAAGGTTTGGTGACGGAAAGGTCACGATGGCGGATAAAGCTGCCGCGATCGGCGCCAATGCAACACATTTGGTCAGCGTTCTATTACTTGTGTAGGGGAAATCAGCGTGGCGCTTGAGGAATTGGCGCGATCGACCGAGGCGCGCGCCTGGCGTCTGACGCTCGGTTTGGTCGGCGTGCTGACGATTCTGCGGCTGGCGGCCTTGTTCGCGACGCCGTTCGAACTGTATCCGGACGAGGCCCAGTATTGGCTGTGGTCGCGGACCCTGGACTTCGGCTATTTCTCCAAACCGCCGATGATCGCCTGGCTGATCTGGGCGACCACCGCGATCGGCGGCGACGCCGAGGCCTGGGTGCGCGTTTCAGCCCTGCTGCTGCACGCCGGCACGGCCCTGGTCATCCACCGGATCGCCCGCAAGCTCTATGGCGGCTGGACCGGCCTGGCGGCGGCGGCGTTTTACGTGCTGATGCCGGGCGTCCAGCTGTCCTCGGGCGTCATCACCACCGACGCGCCGCTATTGTTCTTCCTGTCGCTGACGATCTGGGCCTATGTCGAACTGCCCGACGCGACGCCGCGACGCCGGTTGCGCCTGGCCGCCGCCCTCGGCGCGGCCCTGGGCCTGGCGTTCCTGTCGAAATACGCGGCGATCTATGGGGTGGTCGGACTGGCCGCCCATCTGGCCGGCTCGCGCGCCGCCCGGCGGGTCTGGACGCCGTTGATGGCGGCGGCCTGTCTGGCAACCCTGGCGGTCGTGCTCGCGCCCAACCTGGTCTGGAACCTGAGCCACCATTTCGCGACGCTGGAACACACCGCCGCCAATGCCAACTGGAACGCCAAGCGCCTGTTCAACATCCTTGAACTGATCGCGTTCATCGGCTCGCAGTTCGGGGTGTTCGGCCCCGTGCCGTTCGCGGCCCTGGCCGGCGGCGCCATCTGGCTGGGCCTGAAGCGCCAGCTGACCGCCGCCGACGGGCTGTTGCTGTGCCTGGCCCTGCCGCCGCTGCTGACCGTGGCCGTCCAGGCCTTCGTGTCGCGGGCCAACGCCAACTGGGCGGTCGCGGCCTATGTGCCCGGCGCGATCCTGGCGGCAGCCTGGCTGCTGCGCTGGAACGCCCGGCGCTGGCTGCTGGCCGGCGTCGCGATCCAGGCGGCGTTCTGCGCCGTGTTCATGGTCTGCATGGTTAATCCCCACATCGCCGACGCGCTGGGCGCGGCCAACAGCTTCAAGCGGGTTCGCGGCTGGGACCAGGGCGCGCAGGCGATCATCGCCCGGGCGCGCGAGGAGCAGGCCAAGGGCGGGCTGACCGCCGTGGCCCTGGATGACCGCTTCCTGTTCAACGCCGTCGCCTATTATGGCCGCGCCTATTTCGGCAAGCCCGGCGCCCCGCCGCTGAAGATGTGGGTGCATGAGGCCAAGCCCCAGAACCAGGCCGAGGCCCAGGTCCCGCTGACCGAGGCCCTGGGTCGCCGCGCCCTGATCGCCAGCCTGGAAGGCGTCTATCGCCCCGAGATCGAGCAGGACTTCGGCCGGGTCTCGGACCTCGAGATCATCCGCGTCCGCCTGGACCGCCGTCATGTGCGGCGCGCCGACCTGTTCATCGCCGAGGACTTCCGCCCCCTGCCTCGCGATCCGGCGACCGGCCTGCCGCCGAAGCCGACAGCCCCAAAGCCCTAGCCAGAAACCCTAGAACGACAGTTCCGGCTGCATCGCGCCGGGTTGCTGGGTCTCGGGCAGGTGACAGGTGAAGGTGGAGCCGGCGCCGGGTTCGCTTTCCAGGGCCACCCAGCCGCCATGCAGCTCGACCAGGGCCTTGACCAGGGCCAGGCCCAGGCCCGGGCCGCCGCGATCACGACCGACGAAGCGGTCGAAGATATGGGCCTGGACGTGGAACGGCACGCCGCGGCCGGTGTCCTTGACGTCCAGCCGCACCTCGCCCAGCGCCCGCCGCGCCGAAAGCGTGACGACGCCGTCCGGCGGGGTCTGACGCAGGGCGTTCTCGACCAGATGGTCCAGGGTCTGGGACAGGCGCTTGAGGTCGCCGCGGATCAGGCCCACATCCTCGTCGCTGTCGATCGTCAAGGTCACCCCGCCCAGGGCGGCGTCCTTGCTGGCGCGCTCCTTAGCGTCGATCAGCAGGTCGCCGACCCGGATGTCCTCGATCTCCAGGGCCATCTCGCCGGCGTCGATCTGGGCCATGTCCAGCACGTCGTCGATCGAACGGGCCAGCTGGGTGGCGGCGGCGCGGACGGCGGCCACATGGTTGCGGCCGCGCTCATGCAGGCCGTCGGCGCGCTCCAGCAGTTCCGAATAGCCGATGATCGTGGTCAGCGGCGTGCGCAGCTCATAGGAGACATTGCCGACGAAATCGCGCTTCAGGCGCTCGGCCTCGGCCAGGGCGGCGGAGCGGTCGGCCAGGGCGCTTTGCAGGTCGCGGGTGTCGGTGACGTCGGTGAAGCCGATCAGGGTCGCGCCGTCCGGCAGCGGCCGCGATTGATACAGCACGATGCGGCCGTCCGAGGTGCGCACCTCGCCCGAGGTGGGCGAGCGCATCTGCGGATCAGGATCGGCCACCCGGCCCTTCAGCTCGCGCCAGAACGACAGGTCGTGCAGGCGCGGCACGCACAGATCCACCACGCCCTCGAAGTCCACCGCCGCTTCCAGGGCCTGGGCGCTGACGTTCCAGAAGCTTTCGAAGGCTTCGTTGTGCAGGCGCAGCCGACCGTCGGAGCCGAACACGGCCACGGCGTCGTTCAGCTTGTCCAGCGTCGCCTGCTGCACCTGGATCAGGGCGTTGTACTGGGCCTTCAGCCGCAGCTCGCCGGTGATGTCGGAATAGAGCAGCAGCATGCCGCCCAGCGGGTGGGGCTGGCGGATGACCTTCAGGGTCCGGCGGTCGGGCAGGTCCCACAGGTCGTCGGCCTGGGGCCCCAGGTCCTCGTAGTGGGCCAGTTCCTCGGCCTTCCACTTGGCGTAGTCGATGGTCTCGGGCAGACGGCGGCGCTGGCGCAGGCGGTCGAGGATCTCGCCGTGGGTCGGGCGATCGGCCAGCCAGGCGGGTTCCAGACCCCACAGCTCGGCGAAGGCGGTGTTGTGGAAGGCCAGGCGGCGGGTCGCGCTGAAGATCGCCACCGCGTCGGCGATGTGGTTGAGAGTCTCGTCATGGGCCGCGACGTGCTTCTTCAGCGCGTCGCGCATGTCTTCCACTTCGGTGACGTCGCCGCAAAACACGCCGACGCCGCCGCCGTCCAGCGACTTGGCCGCCACCCGGAACGCCCGACGGCGCCCGTCGACATTCACCCAGCGCAGGGCCTCGCGGCGTTCGCCGGACTGGGCCGCCTCGACGGCCAGGGCGTCGGCGGCGCGATCGAAGGTCTTGCCGATCAGGGCGGCGGCCGAGGCCGAAGGCGCATCGACGGCCCGCAGATAGGCGGCGTTGCCCCAGAGCGGCGCGCCGTCGGCGCTGGAAATCCAGGCCGGCTCGACCAGGCCGTCGACAAAGGCGGCGAAGCGGGCGGCCGACGGCAGGCCGGCCTCGTCCGACGCCGCCGCGACCAGCCGCAACCAGGCCACGGCCCCGGCCGCGCGGCCTTCCACCAAGACCGAGCCGGCGCCGCCGCGGGCTTCGAAGGCGCAGGGCTCGCCGGCCTCGAACAGACCGCGAAGACGCAGGGCGTGATCAGGATCGGCCAGCATCAGGGCGGCCGCCACGGCCTGGGCCTCGGCGTCGCAGCCCAGGGCCAGGGCGCAGGCCGCCAGGGCTTCGGCGCCGGAGACCAGCACCGCCCTGCCGTCCTCGACCGAGATCAGGGCGCTGTCGAAGGCCTCGACCGAGGCTTGAACCGCCAGGGCGCCGCCTTCCAGGCCGGAAAGCCGGCCCTGCAGAACGGCCAGCCTGGCCTCGAACCGGCGACGCTGGGCCAGGGCCCAAAGTGTCGCGCAGATGGCGAGGCAGACCGCGCCGGCCGCCGCCGCGAGGATCAGGTCATAAGAAGTCATCAGGCCGGTCGCTAGCGCCCCAGGGCGAGCCCCCAAAGGCGGGCCCGCGAATCAGAATCACAGATTAGTCCGGCCGTGACCAGAGCGCGACCGGCGTGGCTGTCGCAGGCGGCCCTGAACCACGCGTCACGCGACTAGGCAAACAGGCCAATCAGACTATGTGAAGGGGATGGACTGGACCCTTCACCTCGCCCCCTCGCTCGATGATTTCGCCGCCCTGGCCCAGGCGGCCTTCAAGGCCCTGCCCGATGAATTCCGCGACCGGGCCGGCGATGTCGTGATCCGGGTCGACGATTTCGCCACCGACGAGGTGCTCGACGACCTGGGCATCGAAGACCCGTTCGAACTCAGCGGCCTCTATCAGGGCGTCGACCTGGGCCGTCGCTCGGTGTTCGACACCGGCGTGCAGCCCTCGCGGGTGTTTCTGTATCGTCGGCCCATCCTCGACGAATGGACCGAACGCGGCGACGTCAGCCTGGGCGAGCTGATCGCCCATGTGCTGGTCCATGAGATCGGCCATCATTTCGGCCTGTCCGACGACGACATCCACCGCATCGAGGACGACGCCTGATGACCCCGCCGCGTTTTAACCTCGAGGCCCTGCGCGAGCGGATGAGCGAGGGCTCGTTCGCCAACGGCCTGGACCTGGCCCAGGACGGCGCGGTCGAGCTGGTGGCCGTCGAGGACGAGGTCGCCAGCGCCCACGTCCGGGGCGGCGATCTCTATGTGGTCGAGCTGCGGCCGCCGGCCGACGGAACCTGCACTTGCCCGGGCTTCGAGAAGTTCGGGGCCTGCAAGCACCAGGTGGCGACGGCGGCGGCGGTCAACGCCCTGGACACGGCCGGCCTGCAAAAGGTTCAGAGCCGAATGGCCCGCCTGCGCGACGGCCTGGCCCTGGAGAGCCGCGAGGCCCTGATCGAACGCCTGATCGACCTGGCCCGGCGGCGGCCCGAGGTGCTGGCGGCGCTGGAAGGCGGATAGCCGGGCGTTTCCCCCGGCCGACGCCGCTGGCCCCCTCCTGACCGCTATCGCGGTCGTCCTCCCCCTTGTCAGGGGGAAGACGGTCGCGAAGCGGCCCGTAGGGGGTAAGTGGGGATTGGGCGCAGTTTATCCCCGTCCAAATCCACAAAAATATCAACCTAATCAATGCCATACAAAATAATCGATCGCGCCAATCAGACGCGTTCAGATCGCCCGTATTCTAGTCCCACCTCGTCGCACGGGAAGGGCGCGCGGCCAGCGACCGAAGCG
>JAHINZ010000064.1 GCA_018895795.1 Alphaproteobacteria bacterium | reverse complement strand
TCGAAGGCCGCGCCGAAGATGATGTTGGCTTCCGGATCGACCTGATCGGAGATCGCGTTGGCGGCTTCGTCGACTTCCAGCAGCGTCATGTCCATGCCGCCGGTCACATTGACCAGCACGGCCTTGGCGCCCTTCAGCGACACTTCGTCCAGCAGCGGGTTGGCGATGGCGTTCTGGGCGGCCATCAGGGCGCGGTCTTCGCCCGAGCCCTCGCCGGTGCCCATCATCGCCTTGCCCATCTCGGTCATGACCGTGCGGACGTCGGCGAAGTCGAGATTGATCAGGCCCGGCAGCACCATCAGGTCGGTGATCGAGCGGACGCCCGAATGCAGCACCTGGTCGGCCATGCCGAAGGCTTCGGCGAAGGTCGTGCGCTCATTGGCGACGCGGAACAGGTTCTGGTTGGGGATGACGATCAGGGTGTCGACATAGCGTTGCAGCTCACCGATGCCGGCGTCGGCCAGACGCATGCGGTGACGGCCTTCGAAGTGGAAGGGCTTGGTGACCACGCCGACGGTCAGGATGCCGCGTTCGCGAGCGCACTTGGCGATGATCGGGGCCGCGCCGGTGCCGGTGCCGCCGCCCATGCCGGCGGTGATGAAGACCATGTGCGCGCCGTCAAGGTGCTCGCCGATCTCGGGGAAGCTTTCCTCGGCCGCGCTCATGCCCACTTCGGGATGCGCGCCGGCGCCCAGGCCCTGGGTGACCTGCACGCCCAGCTGGATGCGGCGGTCGGTCTTGGCGAACTGCAGTTGCTGGGCGTCCGTATTGGCCACCACGAACTCAACACCTTCGAGGCCAGCCTCGATCATGTTGTTGACAGCATTGCCGCCCGCCCCACCGACGCCGAACACGACGATCCGTGGCTTCAGTTCAGTGGTGCGCGGCGCCGAAAGTGAAATAGCCATGGAAACCCTCGCGACCTTACGCCGAAATCGTCAAACAGGACCCCGGCGATACAATCGTCGGGAACGCCTCGACGATCGGGTTAACAAAACAACCACCATCGTTAATCGGCGGTTAACTGCATAATATGAGTCGGCTCCGCGTCGAGCGCTGAGACGGCACAAAACCTGCTCGATCAACAGAATCTCTTGGCGGTCCAAGGGTTCCGCGCGGCGGGCTCATAGGATGCGACGGAACGCCGCTGCCGGATTTTTTTACCGCCGGGACAGCTTGACCACAGGGCGCAAGCGGGGCCGTTGGCCTCGACCGCTAGAGGTTGTCGCGCAACCAGGCGGCGGCCTTGGCCATCGGGCTGGCGTTGGGGTCGATCGGACGCTTGCGCAGGGCGGCCGTGGCCAGGGCCTTGGGCGAGACCACTTCGCGCGGTCCGAAGGCCGAGCGGTGCAGCACGCCGGCGGCGGCGCAGAAGGCCGGACCCGAGGCGGCGTCGGCCAGGTGCGGCACCCGGCGAGGCCGGCCCAGGCGGACGGGACGGTCGAACACCCGCACGGCGACTTCGCGCACGCCGGCCAGTTGGCTGGCGCCGCCCGTCAGCACGATGCCCGCGCCCGGCTCGACCGGCGCGCCCGAGGCCTTGAGGCGTTCGCGCAGCAGTTCCAGGGTTTCCTCGACGCGCGGCTGGATGATGCCCTTGAGCAAACTGCGCGGCGCGATGACCGGACCGGCGCCCGGATCATCGCCGCGCGGCGGGGCCTCGATCATCTCGCGATCCTCGTTGGCCGAGGCGATCGCCGAACCGTGCAGGGTCTTGATGCGCTCGGCGCCGGCGACCGAGGTCTGCAGGCCGCGCGCGATGTCCTGGGTGACGTGCCCGCCGCCGACGGCCAGGCTGTCGACGTGGCACAGGGCGCCGTTGTTGAACACCGCCACCGAGGTCGAACCGCCGCCCATGTCGATACAGACGGCGCCCAGGTCCATCTCGTCCTCTTCCAGGGCCGCCAGGGCCGAGGCGAAGGGCGCGGCGACCACGCCCTCGAAGGACAGATGCGCGCGTTCCACGCAGTGGGCCAGGGTGTGGAAGACGTTCTCGTTGATCGAGACCACCAGCAGTTCCAGGCCCAGCGACCGGCCGAACATGGCGCGCGGGTCGCGGATGCCCTTCTGGCCGTCGACCGACCAGGCGATCGGCAGCAGGTGGATCGGCTTGCGGCCGGGAATGCGAACCTGGGCCAGGGCCGAGGCGATGGCGCGCGACAGGTCGCCGTCGGCGATCGGCCGGGCGCCCAGCGACACCTGGGTGGTGACGCGATGGCTGGCCAGCTGGCCGCCGGCCGTGCAGACGCTGACGCCCTGAACATTGACGCCGGCGACGGTCTCGGCGCGCTCGACGGCCTGGGCGATGGCCTGGGCGGCCTCGTCCAGATTGACGATCGCCCCGCCCCGCACGCCGCGCGACTGCACATAGCCCACGCCGGCCGTGGTCAGGGTGCGGTTATCCCGATGGATCCCGTCCGCCTTCATGATGAAGCACGTGACCTTCGACGCGCCCAGATCGACAGCCGCGACCGCGGGCTGGCGCACAAGCGTCGCCTTCAGGCCGTCACGGGACTGTTTCCGGTCCTCCAAACGCGACATCGCTATCGTCACCTCAAAACCATCACTTTACGCCCCGCCTGCCGTGGTCTGCCCAGGCAGAGCCGCGTCGCGTGGTCTTACGGCCACCATCTCGGGATCGCGCAGATCAATGCGCGCAAACCCCAGATCGAGGATTCGTTGTCTTTGGTCCAACTGATCCAGCTGAATCAGAGCGGATTCTTCGTCGATCGCCGGTAGCTGGATCAGCGAGCCGTCCTTCAGGCGCAGATCCCAGCGCCGATCGTCGACGCGCACCAGCGCTTCGAGACGATCGCGCAGCCGGGGGCGCGCGGCGACGGCGGGCAGGATGGCGCCGGCGGCCTGGTCGGCGCCCTCGCCCACCACCAGCGGCAATTGCGGGAAGCGCGCGGCGTCGGCCTCGGAGATCACCCGGCCTTCGCCGTCGATCACCCGCATGCGGCCGCCGCTTTGCCAGACGGCCAGGGCCGGGCGTTCCTTGACGGCGATGACCACGGTGTCGGGCAGCAGGCGGACGATCTTGGCCTCCTTGACCCAGCCCACCGTCTCCACGCGCTGGCGGATGTCGGCCAGGCGCAGGCCCAGGGTCGGCTGGTCCAGATAGAGGCCCGAAGCGCGCAGGATATCGGCCTGGGCCGGCCCCGAGGCGCCCTGGATGCGAACGGTCTTGAGTTTGAAGCCGGCGGACGCGAACTCGCTGTCGACGCCCTGGCGCAGGGCCGTGACGAGGCGTTCGGCCCGATGGCCGGTCGCGAGCATCACCACAAGCCCAAGACCGAGGGCCGCGCCGGCGACCCCCAAGGCGTACGTGGGCGATAAACCCACGCCCCGAGCGGCGCGCAACTTCGCGGCCGGCTGCGCGGCGTTGCGCGGAGCCGAACGAGCCTTGTTTGGACTTGCGGGCGCTTCGGCCCGAGGGCGCCTAGGCTTAGGCGATCCCCCCCGCACTACAGCGGGCATAAGCGTCCTCCACCATCCAGAGTCCGAGTTGATCAACCGAAATTCCGACCTGGGCGACTTGCTCGGCGATGAGCGAAGTCGGTGGTCCTGTCGGGTTTCGTATTGGCCTCTAGTAAGGCCCAGAAGGTCGTTAATGTCGTCATAACGGCCATCAAGCCCGGTTACGCCTCGGCAACCAAGAGCTGAGCGGCCAAGCTTGCCCCCGCGTGGGGCGCCAGCCCTTACAGGGGAAGGGATAGAGGTTCGCGGAAGGTCAGGGGAGGCCCGGTCTGGAGCCTTGCGACCAGGGGCACAAAAACCTGTGGACGCGTAAATCGTGCGCGCCATCCCGGCCGCGTGACCCTATGGCCGAGCCCGAGCGCGCGGCGCCAAGTCGCGCGCGCCTCCGGGGCCCGCCCCTGACAGGGCGGGCCGTGGACAGCCCCGCCGCCAGGGCGTGCCGGCGGGGCGTCGGTCCTAGTGGCTGGGAGCCGCCGGGGCGGCCGCCTTCAGGGCCCGGAAGTCGATGTCGCTGTCGGCCACCAGATAAAGGAAACTGGCCCAGGCGGCGACGTTCTGCGCCAGCTCGTCGGGACGCACCTTGTTGAGGGTGTCGTCCATGGTGTGGTGGTAGTCGAAATAGCGGCTGGCGTCCTGCGACAGGCCGATCGACGGCACGCCGGCTTCCTCCAGCCCCTCGATGTCGGAACCGCCATGGGTGTTGGGCGCGCGGTCGACATAGATCTTCAGCGGGGCCAGCACGGCGGCGGCGGTCGCGATCAGCGGGTGGGCGCCGGCCCCGGCCGGCAGGCGCAGGGCATAGATCCGGTCGGCGCCGCTGTCGCTTTCCCCGGTCATGACGATCTTGGGGATCTCGGCCTTGTGGGCCTCGACATAGGCTTCCGACGAGCCGCCGCTTTCTTCCGAGCCGAACATCACGACGCGGAGGGTGCGCTTGGGGTGCTTGGGCAGGTCGCCGATCAGCTTGGCGGCCGCCGTGGTGATGGCCACGCCCGTGGCGTCGTCCAGGGCGCCGGTGCCGACGTCCCAGCTGTCGAGGTGGCCGCCGATGACGATCACTTCATCGGGCTTTTCCGAGCCCTTGATGTCGCCCGAGATGTTCCAGGCCACGTTCTTGGGATCAACGGTCGAGGCCAGCTTCAGTTTGATGCGCAGCGGGCCCTTGGCGGCCAGGCGTTCCAGCTGCTCGGCTTCCGGCACGCCCATGGCGGCCGAGGGGATCGTCGCGACGCCGTCGCCGAAGGCGGTGACGCCGGTGTGGGGCACGGTGGAGTCCGAGGTCGAGATCGAGCGGATCAGCACCGCCACGGCCCCGCGCTTGGCGGCCTCGACCGGGCCCGAGCGCCGCGAGATCCCCGCCACGCCATAGCCGGTCCCTTCCTGGGTGCGGACCATCGGCTGGGTGATCACGACGATCTTGCCCTTCACCGCGCTCTCGGGGGCGGCGATCAGGTCGGCATAGGTCTTGAACAGCGCCACATCGGCCTCGATGCCGTCAGCCGGGGTCGGCAAGGTGCGGCCCAGGCCGACGATGTTCAGCTTCATCGGATAGGGAGCGACCAGTTCCGCGCTCTCCTCGCCGCGCGTCCAGGACGGCTTGGCGAAGGCCTCGACCTTGACGTTGGTGAAGCCCAGCGCCTTGAACTTGGCCGCGCTCCAGTCCTTGGCGCGGGCCATGGCCGGCGAGCCCACCAGACGCGGGCCGATGCTGGTGGTCAGGTCCTCGGTGATGTCCCAGGCGGTGTAGTCGCGCAGCGCCTTGTCGCGCAGGGCCTCGGCGGTCTTGACGTCCTGGGCGTGAGCGGAGCCCACGAGCAGGGCGGAAACGGCGGCGGCGGTCAGCAGGGAACGGAACATGCGCGAGGACTCTCCAAGGTTTGGCCAGTCATAGCACTGGCGCTTGTCGAGAAAAGTCAGCAATGCGCTGAAGTGTGGCGGCGCCCGAAGATGCTCCCCCTCTGGGGGGAGCTGTCGCGGAGCGACTGAGGGGGCCTTCTCGGCCTATGCCGCGCCGGCCCCCTCCGGCCCTCCGGGCCACCTCCCCCGGAGGGGGAGGATCTTTGGCCGCCTATCCCGGCCGCCCGATCCGCTTGATTTCCCAGTCCAGCTGAACGCCGGTCTTGGCCAACACGTCGGCGCGGACGGCGTCGCCCAGACCTTCCAGATCGGCGGCCGTGGCCTCGCCGGTGTTGATCAGGAAGTTCGAATGCAGCGGCGAGAACATCGCCCCGCCAAACGGTTTGCCGCGCCAGCCGGCCTCGTCGACCAGCTTCCACGAAGAATGGCCCGGCGGGTTCTTGAAGGTCGAGCCGCCGGTCTTTTCGCGGATCGGCTGGGTGGTCTCGCGGCGGGCGGTGATTTCGGCCATGCGGTCGCGGACATCGGCCGGATCATCGGGCGTGCCCCGGAACATCGCCTGCACCCAGAACATGCCGCCCTCCGGCACCTCGGTGTGGCGATAGGTGAAGCCGAAGTCCTCGTTGCTCCAGACCCGCATCTCGCCGGACCGGTCATAGCCCCAGGCGCTGACCAGGATGTCCTGGGTTTCACGACCATAGCAGCCGGCGTTCATGGTCAGGGCGCCGCCCACCGTGCCGGGGATGCCGACATAGAATTCCAGCCCGCCCAACCCCGCCCTCGCCGCCGCCCGCGCCACCGAGGCGTCCAGGGCCGCCGGGCCGGCGATGATCAGGTTGTCGTCGAGATCGACCGTGACCTCGCCGAAGGCGCGGCCCGCGCAGCGGATGACCACGCCCTCGACGCCGCCGTCGCGGATGATCACGTTGGAGCCCACGCCCAGGGCCTGGACCGGAACCTCGGGCGGCAGGGCCTTGAGGAAGTCACGCAGGTCGTCGGCGTCGGCCGGCAGGAACAGCACCTCGGCCGGACCGCCGACCCGGAACCAGGTGAACGGGCCCAAGGGCTCGTCCAGCAGCAGCTTGCCGCGAACGGCGGGGAGTTGGGTTTTCCAGGTCATCCGGCGTGTCGTTTCGCAAATTGGTTGGCGGCGTCCTCGAAGCCGCCGTTCTCGTCGGACATCACGGCGTAGAAGCGATCATCGATCGTACAGATCGGGCAATCGGCATCGTCATGGTCGCCGTGCGCTTCCTCGAAAGCGGCCAGCGCATCATTGCGGACGTAGTAGTCACGGGGATAGTCACTTCCGAACCAGGCCATCGCCTCCTCAGCGATCGCAGCCGCCTGAGGCATGCCGATGGCCTTCAACCCCTTCACGCCTTCGGGCGCCAAGACGCCGGTCGAATTGAGGAAGAGCTGAGAAAAGCCGCCGTTGGCGACTTCGCTCACGAGCGCTTCCGCAGCGAAAAGGTGCTTCGACGGCTCTGGCAGGTGCGCGAATTGATCCAGAAAGGCCTTCGGGTCATCGTAGCTGTTCAAGAGTCCGCGATAAGGCTCAACCAAAGCCGAGTACGGGTCAGGCTCCCTCTGGGGCGGAGGCTTAGCGAACAGCTTTCCGAGCCAAGCCTTCCAGCTCACTTCGCCAGCGCTTCCAGTTGCCCCGGCAGCGCATAGGCCCAGGTGGTGATATCGCCGGCCCCCAGCAGCACGACGAGGTCGCCGCTGGTCGTTTCGGCGGCGATCAGGCGCGGCAGGGACGTGGGGCTTTCCAGCGCCAGAGCGCGGCGGTGGCCGAATTTCTTGAGGCCGTCGACCAGGGCGTCGCGGTCGATGCCCTCGATCGGCGCCTCGCCGGCCGTATAGACGTCGGCGACGATCACCGTGTCGGCGTCGTTGAAGCAGCTGGAAAACTCGGTCATCAGGTCGCGCAGTCGGGTGAAGCGGTGCGGCTGGACCACGGCGATCACCTTGCCTTGCGTGACAGCGCGGGCGGCCTTGAGCACGGCGGCGATCTCGACCGGGTGGTGGCCATAGTCGTCGACCACGCGGACGCCGTTGGCGACGCCGGTCGTCGTGAAGCGGCGCTTGACCCCGCCGAAGCTGGCCAGGCCGGCGCGGATGGCGTCGGGGCCGATGCTCAGCTCGCGGGCCACGGCCACGGCGGCGGTGGCGTTGAGCACATTGTGATGCCCGGCCATCGGCATCTTCAGGCCGTCATAGCGCACCGGCTCGCCGTTCAGGGGCGAGATGATGATGTCGAAGCTCGAGCCGTCGGGGCCCATCTCGATATTGGAGACGCGGACCTCGGCCTGGGGGTTGGTGCCATAGGTGACCAGGCGGCGGTTCTCGATCCGCGCGGTCAGGGCCTGCACTTCGGGATGGTCGGTGCAGACCGCCGCGAAGCCATAGAAGGGGATGTTCTCGATGAAGTCCTGGAAGCCCTTCTTGACCGCGTCAAAGGTGCCCCAGTGGTCCAGGTGCTCGGCGTCGATATTGGTGACGATGGCCACGGTCGACTTCAGCTTGAGGAAAGACCCGTCGCTCTCGTCGGCCTCGACGACGATCCAGTCGCCCTCGCCCACTTTCGCATTGGTGCCATAGGCGTTGATGATGCCGCCATTGACCACGGTGGGGTCCAGATCGCCGGCGTCCAGCAGGGCGGCGACCATCGAGGTGGTGGTCGTCTTGCCGTGGGTGCCGCCCACGGCGATCGAGAACTGCAGGCGCATCAGCTCGGCCAGCATCTCGGCCCGCCTGACCAGGGGCAGGCGCTTGTCGCGGCCGGCGGCCATTTCGGGATTGTCGGCCTTGACCGCCGTCGAATAGACGATGGCCGAGGCGCCCTCCACATGGCCCGCGTCATGGCCGATGAAGATCCGCGCGCCCAGCTTTTCCAGCCGCTCGGTGTTGGCGCTGGACTTGGCGTCGCTGCCCTGAACGGTGTAGCCGATGCGGATCATGATCTCGGCGATGCCGGACATGCCAATGCCGCCGATGCCGATGAAGTGCACGGGGCCGAGTTCGAAGGGTACGGGGCGTCGACGCTGGATCATGAAAAGCCGATTAGACCATTTGCGCACGCCGCGAAACGCCCTGTTGGCCCTGAGCCTGTGGATCAGGCCCGCCTTCGCTCAAACGCCGCCCCCGGCCCCGCTTGAGCTGCGCCTGGCCGATGTGGGCCGGTTCGCCAGCTTCGTGGACCTGACCAGCGCCCAGCCCGAGGGCGAGGCGCTCCAGATCCGGGTGCTGCAGGTGGCCGAGGCCGACTTCCAGGCGGCCGGCGAGGCCTATTGGGGCGGCTGGCGCCACGAGATCGTCGATTGCCCGGCCCGCACCCTGGCCCATGCCGGCTTTTCCAGCCTGCGCGCCACCGGCCGCGAAGGCCCGCTGATGGGCGACCGCCGCCCGGCCGGGGTTCCGGCCAGCGGCGGGACGGATGACGCGGTGCTCAGGGTCGTCTGTGATGGGTGGAAGCCGTTCGCCACGGTCCCGGTCGCGACCAGCGTCGAGCAGGCGGTGCGGATCGGCCGGCCACTGATCGAGACCGGGGCGGAGCCTTGAAGCGCTGATCGTCAGCTATCGAAAAGATCCATAGGCTCCTCGATAGGGGCCCTGCGATCTCTAAAAAGGGTAAGCCCCTCTTCCTCGGCCACGCGAATGAGCCAGGCGCCAGCAACGCGCATCAGATAGAATGCCACCTGAAGATCGTCGGCTCCGTTCGTCGTGAACGTGTATTGTCGACCGATAAGCTGGACCTCCAGATCGCCAGTCTGGCGCTCGATTGGT
>JAHINZ010000063.1 GCA_018895795.1 Alphaproteobacteria bacterium | reverse complement strand
TGCTTGGCCGTGAGGGCCGGGAACAGGTTGAAGCCCTGGAAGATGAAGCCGCAGTGATCCAGGCGGAACCTGTCGATCTTGCCGGGCGACAGCGACCACAAATCCTTGGCCTCCAGCGCCGAGACCTTGCCCTCGTCGGGCTTCAGCAGGCCCGACAGGGCGGCCACCAGGGTCGACTTGCCCGAGCCGGAGGGGCCCATGACCATGGTCACGTCGCCGTGCTTGGCGTCGAAGTCGACGCCCTTGAGCACCTCGATGAAGGTGCGGCCGGTCTTGAACCGCTTGACGATGCCCTGGGCGGACAGCGCGCTCTGGCCGCGCTTGTGGCTGTGATCATTGCTCATCGCAGCAGGTCCGCGGGTTGGCTGTTCTTCAGGATGCCCAGCGACAGGAAGCCCGACAGTATGGCGATCAGCACCAGGAAGACGGCGACGATGATGATCAGGACGGGCGGGAAATACATCGGCACGCCGCCGGCGCTGGCCAGCAGGGTGACCAGCCAGGTCAGCAGGCCGGCGGCGCCGACCCCGACGATGCCGACCCAGAAGCTGAGCTCCATGACGATGTTGCGCAGGTCGCCCATCGACACGCCCAGGGCGCGCAAACTGGCGAACTCCTTGATATTGGCCATGATCGCGCCGCGCAGGGTCTGCCAGGTGATGGCCACGCCGATCAACAGGCCCAGAAAGGCCGAGAAGCCCAGCATGATGCCGATGATCTGGTCGTCCAGCATGGCGCTGGAATTGGCGTCGGCCAGCTCCTGACGGGTCCAGGCCCGGAACTTGCCGTCGGCCTTCTTGTTCAGCTGGGCGGCGACGATCTCGGCCCGGGCCGGGTCGCGGATCTGCACCATCAGCGGACCCACGCGCTGGCCGGTGTCGGCCTCGCCCAGCATCCGCAGGGTGTCGCGCGACATCACCAGGGTGGGCTGGATGATGTTGGGATAGCCGGTGGTGACCACGGCGATATTGATGGTCTTGCCGTTATAGATGGCCTTGTCGCCCTTCTTGACGCCCAGACGCTTCAGCGCGGTCTGGTCGACGGCCACCGCATAAGGGCGGCGCAGGGCCTCGACCATCGACTGGGTGTAGTCGGTGGGCACGGTCACATAGCCGGGGATGGCGTCGATCACCGTGACATTGACGAACTCGGTCTTGCGGTCGGCGCCGCCCTTACCGCCGTCCTTGCCGCCCTTCTTGGCGCGGGCCTCCATCTTGGCCTGCGCCTCGGGCGTGAGAATGTTCTGGAAGCGGCCGCCGGACCCGTCCAGCGGCGCGACCTGCGTCACTTCGGGGTGGCTGTAGACCAGGGGGATCATGCGGCGCGGCAGGCCCG
Source organism: Alphaproteobacteria bacterium (assembly GCA_018895795.1). Lineage (GTDB taxonomy): Bacteria > Pseudomonadota > Alphaproteobacteria > Caulobacterales > Caulobacteraceae > Caulobacter. The sequence continues at coordinate 8,271 of JAHINZ010000063.1, read as the reverse complement.
AGGGACCGCCGAACAGGGCCTTGGCGCCGGGGCCCAGCACCATGATGTCGGCGCGGGCCCGGTCGATCTGGGCGGTGAAGCCCTTGCCGATGCCGACGAACATGCCGACCTGGGCCAGCACCAGCAGACCCGAGAACGCCAGGGCGACCACGGCCGCCATGTATCGACGCCACTCGTAAAGCAACGTGGCCAAGGCCAGCGACATGCGAACTACGCTCCCCCAATTCAGAGTTGCAGCAATAACGGCGATCGCCGGACGGCCAAGTTAAATCGGGGTAAGGCTTTGGGCGGCGCGCAGGGCGCCCGTCGAAGCCTGGCGCGGATCCTCATACATTTCCGCGCTGTAACAAGCTGAAATGTGGACTGTTTTTCGCAGGTTGTCGGCTCGCGCCGGCTCGCTCGGCGTCGGCGTTCCGGCCGTCGGCCGGAGGTCGCAACCCGGAAGGAGAGTTCGATGACCGTCTCCAGTGTCGGTTCCTCTACGCTGACGCAGCAAATGCGGCAGCTTCAACAGTCGATGTTCGCCAAGGCGGACGCCGACAGCGACGGTTCGCTGTCGCTCAACGCGTTCCAGTCCATTGGGCAGAATGTGCAGGGCGGCGGACAACGCCCCTCTCCGCCGCCCATGAGCGGGTCCGGCGGGCCCGGCGGAAATTTCAGCGGCGACACACTTCGCTCGCTGATGTCGGTGCAGATGCTGGGGTCGGACTCCGGGTCGATCCTCAGCAGCGGCGAAAGCAACGGCGACGGGCTGCTGTCGGCCGATGAGATCGCCTCGACGCTGTCGGCCAACGCGCCGGAGGGCGCCAAGGGCCTGGGGCATGAAGACAAGATGGCCAGCGACATGATCTCGGCGCTGGATTCCAACGGCGACGGGTCGCTGTCGTCCGACGAAATCGCCAGCGGCCTGTCGGCGGCCAAAACAGCGCAGTCGCGGATGCAGGGGCAGATGCAGGGCATGCGCGGTCCGCCGCCCGGTCCCCCGCCGTCAGATGGCGGCGGCGGTTCCGCCTCGGCCGGCGTCTCGGGCTCCAGCGGCGTGTTCGAGGCCCTCGACACCAACCAGGACGGCACGGTCTCGGCCGCCGAACTGGCCGCGGCCAACACCGGCTCCACGGATTCGACCTCGGCCGCGACCGATCTGATCTCGGCCAGCGACGCCAATGGCGACGGGTCCCTGTCGGGTTCGGAGTTCGCCGACATGCTGGACGCGGGCAAGGCGGCTTCGACGTCCTCGACCGCTGCGAACAGCGCTTCGACCCTGTCGAGCGTGCTCTCCAGCTCCACCCTGGCCTCGGACCTGATGAGCAAGCTTCTGGCGCAACTGGACAGCGCCCTGACGTCGAAGTCGGGGTCCACCTCGACCGTCAGCACGACGGCCTAGCCGGTGATCGTCATCCCGGCGCCCGCCTTCCTCCCTCGCCGGGATGACGTGGTCCGTGGGGTAAGCGTCGCCTTACAACCCGGCACACGGTCGTTCCTTCGGGGCGCGGCGCGCAAGCCGCTTGCCTAGAGCCGTAAACTTGGTGTCAATCTCGACCCTTGGCCGACGTCGCGGGGGCGTCGCCTAGTTCAAAGGTTCTTCTGTCTTGATGTTTCAGCCCGAGAACGTTCAGGCCCTTGCGGGTCTGGCGCTCACCCTCGGCCTCTGCTGGCTGGTCTCCGAGAATCGCAAACGCTTCCCCTGGCTGCTGGCCATCGGCGCCATCATCGTCCAGGTCGGGCTGGTTCTGCTGCTGTTCGGCCTGCCCCAGGCCCAGGCGATGATGCGCGGCGTCAATGGCGCGGTCGAAGGTCTGGCCTCGTCGACCCAGGTCGGCACGGCGTTCGTGTTCGGTTTCCTGGCGGGCGGCGATCCGGCCTTCAACGCGGCCAATCCGGGCGCGGCCTTCGTGTTCGCCTTCCGGGTCATGCCGGTGATTCTGGTGGTCTGCGCCCTGTCGGCGCTGCTGTGGCACTGGGGCATCCTGAAGCTGGCGGCGCGGGCCTTCGGCTTCGTCTTCCAGAAGACCCTGGGCCTGCGCGGCCCGCCGGCCCTGGCCACCGCCGCGACCATCTTCATGGGCCAGATCGAGGGCCCGATCTTCATCCGCGCCTATCTCGACAAGCTGTCACGCTCGGAACTGTTCATGCTGATCGCGGTTGGCATGGCCTGCGTCAGCGGCTCGACCATGGTGGCCTACGCCACCATCCTGGCCGGCGTTTTGCCCAATGCCGCCGCCCACGTGCTGACCGCCTCGATCATCTCGGCCCCGGCCGGCGTGCTGCTGGCCCGCATCATCGTGCCGGCCGACCCGATGGAGAAGGGGGCCGATCTGGACCTGGCTACCGAGGACAAGACCTATGGCAGCGCCATCGACGCGGTGATGAAGGGCACGACCGACGGTCTGCAGATCGCGCTGAACGTCGGCGCCACCCTGATCGTGTTCGTGGCCCTGGCGACCATGGTCGACAAGGTCCTGGGCGCCATGCCGATGATCGGCGGCCAGCCGCTGAGCATCGCCCGCGGCCTGGGCGTGGTCTTCGCGCCCCTGGCCTGGTCGATGGGCATCCCCTGGAAGGAAGCCGGCACGGCCGGCGGCCTGCTGGGGGTCAAGCTGATCCTGACCGAGTTCACCGCCTTCATCCAGCTGTCCAAGGTGGGCGGCACGCTGCTGGACGAGCGCACCCGGATGATCATGACCTACGCGCTGTGCGGCTTCGCCAATATCGGCTCGGTCGGCATGAACGTGGCCGGCTTCAGCGTGCTGGTGCCCCACCGTCGCCAGGAAGTGCTGAGCCTGGTCTGGAAGGCGATGATGGCCGGCTTCCTGGCCACCTGCCTGACCGGCTCGCTGATCGGCCTGATGCCCCGGGCGCTGTTCGGGCTGTAAGGCTCTTCCTTTCCTTTGAGGAACGCGATCATCCTCCCGGTCAAAAGCCGGGAGGATTTTCGTATGAAGCTCTATGACAGCCGTCGCGCCCCCAATCCGCGCCGCGTGCGCTGGTTCATGGCCGAGAAGGGCATCGAGGACGTCGAGATCGTCGATATCGACATCTTCGGCGGCCAGCACCGCACGCCCGACTATCTGGCCAAGGCCGGCCTGCCCAATGTGCCGGCGCTGGAGATCGACGCGACCACCACCATCACCGAGTCGGTGGCGATCTGCCGCTATCTGGAAAGCGTCTATCCCGAGCCGAACCTGTTCGGCCGCGATCCGCTGGAAACCGCCGTCATCGAGATGTGGACCCGCCGGGCCGAGATGCTGCTGTCAACGCCGCTGATGATGGCCGTGCGCCATGGCCATCCGGCCCTGGCCGCCATCGAGACCCAGGTCCCCGAGATCGCCGACACCAACCGCAGGGCCGCCGAGCGGGCCCTGAAGGTGTTTGACCGCCGTCTGGCCGAGAGCCAATTCATCGCCGCCGACCGGGTGACCATCGCCGACATCCTGGCCGTCACCGGCATCGACTTCGCCCGGATGGTCAAGTTCCGGCCGGACGCCGAGTTGGTCAATGTCGGGCGGTGGCTTGAACAGATGATGCAGAGGCCTGCGGCCAAGGCTGGGGTTTGAAACTTGCCCCCACCGGGCTGCTACGCAGCCGTCCGCCCCCGGAGGGGGCGGATGAATTCATCTTCCCCCTCCGGGGGAAGACGATCGCGTAGCGATCCGTAGGGGGCCAGTGCGCGCCTACCGCCCCCGGATCTTCTTGATCACGCCCGAGAAGCCCAGCATCGGCGAACTGCCCGTCGAGACCAGGCCGCGCACGAACAGCAGCGAGCCGCCAGCCTTGGTCACCTCGCCCGTCGCCGTGACCAGGTCTCCCGGCCGGGCCGGGCCCATGAAGTCGCCGTTCAGGCTGACCGTCACCGCGTGCTGGTCGGCCAGGGCCCGCCAGGCGATGGCGAACAGCGAGAAGTCGGCGAAGGTCATCATGCAGCCGCCGTGCATGAAACCGCCGCCGTTCATGTGCTTGGTCTCGGCGCGGAAGGCGGTGGTCACCAGACCGGCGTCGTCCTCGCGGAAATAGAACGGGCCGGACTGATCCTCGAACGGATCGATTCCCGACCAGGTGCGCCAGCCGGCCCAGTCTCCGGTCTCGACCAGGCGTGGCCCGCCGGGCGCGTCATTGCCGCCGTCCATGTACTCATCCCCTTTTCTGTCGGCCCTGAGCTAGAGGCGCGTCGAAAGGCGCGCAAGCCGTCCCTCGCGTAAGGCGACGATCCGTGGCATGGAGCCGCCCATGACTTCCCCGATCCAAGACATCATCCTTTCGCAACTGGCCGGCCTGCCCGAAGGCAAGTCCATCGACCCCATGTCGGTCGCCAAGGCCGTGGAACCCGAGCGCTGGCAGCGCCTGCTGGGCCATGTGCGGACCAACGCCATCGAACTGGCCAAGGCCGGCACGATCGTGATCCTGCGCCACAACAAGCCGGTCGATCCCGACAAATTCCGCGGCGTCTATCGCCTGCGCACCCGCCTGCCGGGCGACCCGACCACCTTCGAGTCCGTCGCGGACGATGTCGAGGATGACGGCGACGAAGACTAAGTCTTGAAACGAAACGCAATCGATGGATTATGAGCCCCAACCTCAGGGGAGTTTATCGATGATCATCCACGGCTCGTCGCTATCGCCGTTCGTGCGCAAGACCATGGCCTTCGCCACCGAGAAGGGCCTGACCTACGAAAACAAGGTCAGCCGGCCGGGCCAGCCCGATCCCGACTTCCTGGATTGCAGCCCGTTCAAGAAGATCCCCGGCTTCCAGGACGGCGATTTCAAGATCTCCGACTCCACCGCCATCGTCACCTATCTGGAAGCGGCCCACCCCGATCCCAACCTGATTCCGCTCGAGCCCCGGGCCCGCGCCAAGACCATCTGGTTCGAGGAATTCGCCGACACCATCTTCGTCGCGGCGGCGGGCAAGATCTTCTTCAACCTGGTCGTTGGCCCGCGGTTCATGGGCGTCGAAAGTGACCTGGCGGCCGTTGAAAAGGCCACCCGGGAAGAGATGCCGCCGGTTCTGGACTATCTGGAGACCATCGCGCCGCACAGCGGCTTCCTGATCGAGGACCGCCTGACCCTGGCCGACATCTCGGTGGCCAGCCCGTTCGCCAACCTGATGCATGCGGGCTTTGATTTCGCCAAATGGCCCAAGGCCAAGGCCTGGGCCGACGGCATCCTGGCCCGCCCGTCGTTCGCGGCGGTGATCGCCAAGGAACGCGGCTTCCTGGGCGGCTAAATTCAGTCGACGCGACGGCGACGCTTGGATCGTCGCCGTCGCGTCCTAGATTGCATCCATGCCGCTCGACGCGCTTCTCGCCGACATCGCCGCCTGCCGGGCCTGCGCGCCGTACCTGCCGCATGCGCCCAGGCCGGTGACGCGCGTGCGCGCGGAGACCCGCATCCTGATCGCCGGCCAGGCCCCCGGACGCCTCGTCCACGAGACCGGTCTGCCGTTCAATGATCCGTCGGGCGTGCGCCTGCGCCAGTGGATGGGGATCGACCGCGAGACCTTCTATGGCCGGCCCGAGATCGGCGTGGCGGCCATGGCCTTCTGCTTTCCCGGCACCAATCCCAAGGGCGGCGACTATCCGCCGCCGCCGCGCTGCGCGGCGTTGTGGCGGCCCCAACTTCTGGATCACCTACCCAAGGTCGAGCTGACCCTGCTGGTCGGAAGCTATTCTCAGGCCTGGGCCCTGGGCGATCGGGCGGGCAAGACCCTGACCGACACCGTCGCGGCCTGGCGGACCTTTGGCCCCAAGGTCCTGCCGCTGCCGCATCCGTCCTGGCGCAACACCGGCTGGCTCAAGCGCAATCCGTGGTTCGACGAGGAGGTCACGCCCTATCTTCGCCGGCGCGTGGCGGGCATTCTGGGGCTATGAACCGTCGAGCCCTCCTGTTCACCGCCTCGGCCGCCGCGCTCGCCGGCTGCGCGCCCCTGACCCAGAGGCTGGACCTGGCCCCGCTGGGTTTTCGCGGGCCGCGCTTCGAGGGCGACGACTTCGTCAGCTTCGACGGCGCGCGGTTGGGGCTGCGGACCTGGCTGCCGGTCGGGCGGGAACCCGAGTGGGTGATCATCGGCCTGCACGGCATGAACGACTATTCCAACGCCTTCCATCTGGCCGGCGATGCGTGGGCCGGGCAGGGGATCGCCACCTACGCCTTCGACGTCCGCGGCTTTGGCCGCTCGCCCGAGCGCGGCGTCTGGGCGCCGGTGGGCATGGTCATCGAGGATGTCCGCACCTGCGTGGAACTGGTCCGCGAGCGGCATCCGGGGGCCAAGGTCGCCTTGGCCGGGGTCAGCATGGGCGGCGGCCTGGCCATCGCCGCCATGACCGATCCGAATCCGCCGGTCGTCGATCGTCTGCTGCTGTTCTCGCCCGCCGTCTGGGGCTGGTCGCAGCAGCCCCTGCCCAACCGCACCAGCCTGTGGATCACCTCGCACACGGTCGGAAGCTGGGTGGTCAAGCCGCCCGAATGGCTGGTGCGCAACGTCATGCCCAGCGACAATCTCGACGAACTGCGCCGCATGGGCCGCGATCCGCTGATGATCTGGGGCGCGCGCTCCGACACGATCTACGGCCTGGTCGGGCTGATGGAGCAGGCCTGGCGCTCCACCGGTCGGCTGACGGTGCCCACGGCCTATTTCTACGGCGTCAATGACCGGATCATTCCCAAGGAACCGGCGGTCGAGGCGGCCGGCCGGCTGCAGGCCGGGCAGCGCACGGCCTGCTACGCCGAGGGCTGGCATCTGCTGCTGGTCGATCGCCAGGCGCACACGGTGTGGCGCGACGCCGAAAGCTTCCTGCGCGACCCGGCCGCGCCCTGGCCGTCGGGCGCGCCGCCCATCCCGTCCAGCGTCAAGGCCATGGAGGCGATGGTTCCCAAGGCGCTGGTCACGGCTTCGGGCTTGTGAGCCTGGGCGCGGGAGCGTAAACCCCGGTGCATTCTTCCTGGCTTTGGCGAGACAAGCGGTATGACCTTGTTCGATTCCCCCGATTTCGAGGGACATGAAGGCGTCCACGCCTTCTTCGACGAAAAAACCGGTCTTAAGTCGATCATCGCCATCCACTCCACGGCGCGCGGCCCCGCCGCCGGCGGCTGCCGGATGTGGGACTATGCCAGCAGCCAGGCCGCCTTGACCGACGCCCTGCGCCTGTCGCGGGGCATGTCCTACAAGAACGCCATGGCCGATCTCGACTTCGGCGGCGGCAAGGCCGTGATCCTCGGCGACAGCCGCAGCCAGAAGACGCCGGCCCTGTTCGAGGCCTTCGGCCGCGCTGTCGACAGCCTGAACGGCGCCTACTGGACGGCCGAGGACGTCGGCGTCTCGCCGTCCGACCTGGAAAGCACCCGCCAGACCACCCGCTATGTCGCCGGTCTTGAAGGCGGCGCCGCTGCCTCGGGCGACCCGTCGCCGGTCACCGCCGAGGGCGTGTTCCGCGGCGTGCGACTGTGCGTCGAACGGGCTTTGAACCGCGACCTCAAGGGCGTCCGGGTGGCGATCCAGGGCGTGGGCCATGTCGGCGCCTATCTGGCCGAAAAGCTGCACGCGGCCGGCGCCGAACTGATCATCGCCGACGTCAACCAGATGGCCCTGAACGACGTCGCCGCCCGGACCGGCGCGACCATCGTCTCGACCGACGCCATCTTCGACGTCGAGGCCGACGTCTTCGCGCCCTGCGCCCTGGGCGGCGCGATCTCGCCCGCCACCCTGCCGCGGCTGAAGGTCAAGATCATCGCCGGCGGGGCCAATAACCAGCTGGCCGACGCCATGATCGGCCAGACGGTGTTTGATCGCGGCATCCTCTACGCCCCCGACTACGTGATCAACGGCGGCGGCATCATCAATGTGGCGGCCGAGATCCGCGCGCTGGAGGCCGGCGGGGCGTTCGACGGTCCCTGGGTGGCGACCAAGCTGGACCGTCTGGCCCAGACCCTGGGCGAGGTCATCGACCAGTCGATCGCCGAGAAGCGTCCCGCCAATCTGGTCGCCGACGAAATCGCCCGCGCCCGGATCACGGCGGCCCGGGCCTAGCTGGCCCCCTACGGACCGCTTCGCGGTCGTCTTCCCCCGGAGGGGGAAGATGAGATCCGCGCCCTTCATCTTCTCCCTCCGGGGGAGGAGCGCGAAGCGCGGAGGGGGCGAGTGGGGATTGGGCGCGGTTTATCCCCCTTCAAATCCAAAAATATTCCAACCCAATCAACGCCTTAAAAATAAATCGAGCGCGCCAATCCTCGGCGTTCAAACCGCCCGCATAATCAATCTCACCTGAAGGCACGGGGAGG
>JAHINZ010000062.1 GCA_018895795.1 Alphaproteobacteria bacterium | reverse complement strand
TCTTCAGGTCCAGGCGGATCATCTTGATGTGCTCGGCATAGGCGTCGTCATAGACCGGATAGGCCTTGTGCTGGCGCACCACGCAGGCGTCATAGACCTCGTCGGGATTCATCAGGCCGATCTTGGCGATCTCGCGCTTGGCCTGGGCGACCAGGTCCTCGTCGTTCGACGTCCACAGACCGTCGCCCTCGAAGCAGAAATATTCCAGGCCCAGGCAGGTCGAGACGCCGTCGGGGATCATCTCGGGCGACCACGAGCGGAAGTTCTGCACCCGGCCCACCTTCACCGACGGATCGTGGATATAGATCCAGTTGTCGGGCAGTTCCTTCTGCGGCTTGCCGATCAGCACCACGGTGATGAAGTCGCGGTACATCAGCTCGCCGGCGTGGAACAGGCTGATCGGCGTGGGCGAGATGGCGCTCATCAGCTCACGGATCGGAGCCGAGGAGACCACGTCGTCGGCGGTGTAGATCTCGACCTTGCCCTCGGCGGTCGTGACGCTGACGGTCCACAGATCGGCGAGCTTGTCATAGTGCAGGGCATCGACCTTGCGGCCCATCAGCACCACGCCGCCCTGGTCGGCGACCTTGGCCGCGCAGGCTTCCCACATCATGCCGGGGCCCTTGCGGGGATAGCGGAAGCTTTCGATCAGGGTCTTGGGCGCGCCGTCGGCCGACGCCTTGGCCTTGACCCCCAGCGAGCGCTTGACGCCGTCGAGGATGGCGGCGGCCAGGTCCAGGCCCTTGATGCGCTGGCTGGCCCAGTCGGCCGAGATCTCGTCGCAGCTCATGCCCCACACCTTCTCGGTGTAAGTCTTGAAGAAGATCGAGAACAGCTTCTCGCCGAACTGGTTGCGCACCCACTGGTGGAAGGTGGTCGGGTCCTGGATCGGCTTGAACTTGGCCCAGCCGAACGAGGCCATGCACTGGGTCGCCGTCCACACGCCCAGATTGGCCAGGGCCTCGAAGGCCTTCAGCGGATAGGCGTAGAACTTCTCACGGTAATAGATCCGCGACAGGCGCGGCCGGTCGATGAAGTCGTCGGGCAGGATCTCGTTCCACAGATCGACCACTTCCTTGGACTTCGAGAAGAACCGGTGGCCGCCGATGTCGAACTTGAAGCCCTTGTAGTCGACCGTGCGGCTGATGCCGCCGACATACACCGGGTCCATCTCCAGCACCGTCACGCCCCGCCCGGCCTTGGCCAGGGTGTAAGCGGTGGTGAGGCCCGCGGGGCCCGCTCCGATCACCAGGGTTTCGACGTGCTGCGCCATGTCCATTCCAATCCCGTTTCGGAACACAATGGCGGCCCTTGGTTAAGGCCGGGTCGCGAGGCGTGGTGAATCCCGGTTAATTGTGAATGGGCGTCGATGGGTCGCGGCGGCTCACAACGCCCCCTCCGTCACGTCGCCTATCGGCGCCGCGCCACCTCCCCCGCAAGCGGGGCAGGAGGGTCATGGTTCTCCTCCCCCGCGAAGCGGGGGAGGTGGCGCGATGCGAATACGCATCGTGACGGAGGGGGCGCTGCTGACCCCCTACCCCGCCAGCGCCTCCCGCTCCCACTGCAGATAGTCCGGCGTCTCCAGCAGCCGCTCGCAATAGACCCCCGCCGCGCCGGCGTCGCCATAGTCCGACAGCTTGATCCCGTAGGTGCGGAACCGCGTCGCCACCGGGGTGTAGAAGGCGTCGACGATCGACCAGTCGCCGACCAGGAACGGCCCGCCCGAGCGCTTGAGAAGTTGGCTCCAGCGCTCGACGATCTTGCGCACGTCGTTCTGGGTGGCCGGCGAGATGTCCATCACCTTGCGGGTCCCCAGGTCCATCGGGCATTCGCCGCGCAGGGAGGAAAAGCCCGAATGCATCTCGGCCGCCGCCGAACGGCCCAGGGCCCGCAGAGCCTTGTCCTGGGGCCACAGTCCGGCGTCGGGGAAGGTCTCGGCCAGATATTCGCAGATCGCCAGCGAGTCCCAGACCACCAGGTCGCCGTCCTTCAGCACCGGCACCAGCTTGCTGGGCGAGTGCTTGCCGATCTCGGCGTCCGTCAGGCCCGCCTGCCGCAGCGCGACGAGGGTTTCCTGGAACGGCGCGCCGGTGTGCTTGAGGGCCAGCCACGGGCGCATCGACCAGCTGGACCATGTCTTGGTGCCGATGACGAGTTCCATGGGAAGGCTCCTTCAGATGCGGGACGCGGGTCTCTGGATTAGCCCGAGGGCGGGGTCGCGACAACGGCCGGCGCTCTAGCGTCCCGCCTTCGTCTCGCGCAGCAGGGCGTCGAACACCGGGGTGGGGCTGGACTCGAACAACTCGGCGCGACCCTCGGCGACCAGGGCGCGGTTCTCGGCGAACCTCGCCAACAGCAGTTTTCGCTCGTGCGGCGGGACCTTGGGGAGCAGCGGGAGGGCCTCCTTTTGCAGCGCGTGATTGAGCGTCTCCAGCCGGTCATAGACCCTCAGCAGGGTCTTATCGAAGTTGCGGCCTGGGCCGCGATAGCGGCGGCGCGGAGGTTTTGATCGGGGCATGGGGGTTTCTCCTGGGGATTGGGGGTAAGGCGGGATCCGAGCCACTCGCCCCCTCCGCGCTTCGCGCTCCTCCCCCAGAGGGGGAAGATGAGGTTCGCGCATTTCATCTTCCCCCTCCGGGGGAAGACGGTCGCGAAGCGACCCGTAGGGGGCAAGTGTCTGCGGCCTCACGCGGCATGACCGCTGAAGGTGTGGGGAGGGCGCGAAGCGGCCGGGGCGACCCCGGAGACCGTGATGTGTTTTTGCGTTTCGGCTCGACCTGCCCGCTTCGCACAAGCTGTTCTTGACCGTGAGGATGATCCGCCCGCGAGCGCTTTTCAGCTCTGGCGGCCAAGAACCCCCGGACGGGCGCGGATCAAGCCGAACGGTTCTCCGTCCTCGGCCCCGACGATCCGCGATGGGCGGGTTTACGATCCCTCGCCCTCTTCGACCCGCGCTGT
>JAHINZ010000061.1 GCA_018895795.1 Alphaproteobacteria bacterium | reverse complement strand
TCTGGACCTTAATTCCTTCTCCCCTTGCGGGAGAAGGTGTCGGCCGAAGGCTGACGGATGAGGGGTCGAAAGTCCTCTCTGGAAAGGCCGCGGCCCCCTCATCCGACCTGCTGCGCAGGCCACCTTCTCCCACAAGGGGAGAAGGGTCCGTGACCGCAAACCTCCCCTAGTGCACTCGTGGAATTTCTGCTTAGGATTGAAAGTGAATTCCAAGCTCTCCCTATCGGCGTCGCGCCTCACCCCCCAGGAATACGCTCAGGTTTGGTGGGCGATCATTTGGCGAACGTCATTGTTCGGCTTCATCGCGGGCGCTTTGTTGGGTGGGGTTGCAGGCTTCATTCTGAGCCTGCTTGGCTACGGACGCTTCGGTACTCTTGCTGGCGCGATCATGGGCGGGATCGGCAATTTCGTGGTCAGCTTCTTTGTCGTGAGGGAGGTCTTGTCGAAGCGATTCAGAGGCTTTGAGCTGACGGTGCTGCGAAGCCCGGAGAACCTCGGCTAACCGCCCCGAACAGAACCTCAGCCTGTCCGCTGGCGAGGCGCGCGCCCCGCGCACCGGTCTCAGCCCCCCCGCTCCACAGCGACGGCTCGCACCGCCGCCCACACCGCCAGCGCCTGAACCGTCTCGCGCACGTCATGGACCCGCACCGCCGCGACCCCGGCCGCTGCGCCCGCCAGGTGGGCGGCGATCGAGCCGCCCAGGCGGTCATTCGCCTCCGCGCCCCGCGGATCGAGGGCGGCGATGAAGCGCTTGCGGCTGGCCCCCAGCAGCACCGGATAGCCCAGGGCCACGAAACGCGGCAGGGCGGCGATCAGGGCCAGGTTGTGGCCCGGCGTCTTGCCAAAGCCGATGCCGGGATCCAGCCAGATCCGCTCGCGCGCCACCCCGGCGGCCAGGGCGACCTGCGCGCGGGCCAGCAGGAAGGCCTCGACCTGGGCGACCACGTCGTCATAGGCCGGCGCGTCCTGCATGGTCCCCGGCTCGCCCAGCATGTGCATCAGCACCACCTCGCAGCCCAGGGCCGCGGCGACCTCGGGGGCGTCCGGGGCGAAACGCAGGGCCGCCACGTCGTTCCAGAGCGTCGCCCCGGCCGCCATGGCGGCGCGGGCCACGGCCGGTTTCATCGTGTCAATCGAGATCGCCACGTCGCTGTGGGCGCGGATCGCCGCGATCAGCGGGATCACCCGGGTCAGTTCGTCGGCCTCGGACACCGGCGTCGCGCCGGGCCGGGTCGACTCACCGCCGATGTCGAGGATGTCGGCGCCGTCGGCGATCAGCTGCTTGGCCTGGGCCAGGGCGGCGCGGGCGTCGAGGAACCTTCCGCCGTCGGAAAAGCTGTCGGGCGTCACATTGACGACGCCCATGACACGGGGGCGGGAGACTTTGATGGCGGTCATGGGTTCGCTTTTAGGGCGGGACGCCTCTGTTTTAAACTGTGGAGCAAGAGCCAAAGAAAAAGCCGGCCCCTTAAAGGACCGGCTTTTCCGATATCCAGGATCTGAAAGCCTAGGCCGTCACGCCCGCCGGCGAGATCGGCACGGAGGCCATCGGCGCGACCGGCTTCTTGAGATCCTCGTCCACGCGGGTGGGCTGGACGCCCTTCATGACGCCGATGATCTCGTCGCCGCTGAGGGTTTCGAACTCCAGCAGCGCCTTGGCCACCGCATGCAGGTTATCGAGTTGCTCGGTCAGGATCCGGCGCGCCTCGTCCTCGCCGGTCTTGACCAGGCGGCGGACCTCGGCGTCGATGGTGATCATGGTCTCGGGCGAGACGTTCTGGGTGCGGGCCACAGAATGGCCCAGGAACACCTCGTCCTGATTATCGCCATAGGCCACGGTCCCCAGCTTGTCGGAGAAGCCCCAGCGGGTGACCATGTTGCGGGCCAGGCCGGTGGCGGCGCTGATGTCGCTGGAGGCGCCCGAGGTGATCTTCTCCTTGCCGAAGATCAGTTCCTCGGCCACCCGGCCGGCCATCATGATCGCCAGGCGCGAGGTCATCATGTCAAAGCTCATCGAGTAGCGATCGCCCTCGGGAAGCTGCATGACCATGCCCAGGGCCCGGCCGCGCGGCACGATGGTGGCCTTGTGCACCGGGTCGGCGATCGGCACGCTGAGGGCCACCAGGGCGTGGCCGCCCTCGTGATAGGCCGTCAGCTTCTTCTCGTCCTCGCTCATGGCCATCGAGCGACGCTCGGCGCCCATCATCACCTTGTCCTTGGCGTATTCGAAGTCGTGCATGGTGACCATGCGACGCTCCTTGCGGGCCGCCGTCAGGGCCGCCTCATTGACCAGATTGGCCAGGTCGGCGCCCGAGAAGCCGGGGGTGCCGCGCGCCAGGGTGCGCACGTCGACATCGGCGGCCAGCGGGATGTTCTTCATATGAACGCGGATGATCTTCTCGCGGCCGGCCACGTCGGGATTGGGCACCACGACCTGACGGTCGAAGCGGCCAGGACGCAGCAGGGCGGGGTCCAGGACGTCGGGGCGGTTGGTGGCGGCGATCAGGATGATGCCTTCATTGGCCTCGAAGCCGTCCATCTCGACCAGCAGCTGGTTGAGGGTCTGTTCGCGCTCGTCATTGCCGCCGCCCAGGCCGGCGCCGCGATGGCGGCCGACGGCGTCGATTTCATCGATGAAGATGATGCAGGGGGCGTTCTTCTTGGCCTGCTCGAACATGTCGCGCACGCGGCTGGCGCCGACGCCGACGAACATCTCGACGAAGTC
>JAHINZ010000060.1 GCA_018895795.1 Alphaproteobacteria bacterium | reverse complement strand
TTCTGGGCCGCGATTTCCTGGGCCCGCAGGTGCTTCTTCACGGTCATCGGGAAATAGGCGCCGCCCTTCACGGTGGCGTCGTTGGCGACGATCATCACCTCGCGGCCCGACACCCGGCCGATGCCGGTGATCACGCCGGCGCCCGGGGCCTCGCCGTTATACAGATCGCAGGCGGCCAACTGACCGATCTCCAGAAACGGCGAGCCCGGATCGAGCAGGCGCTCAACACGCTCGCGGGGCAGCAGCTTGCCGCGCGCCACGTGGCGCTGGCGCGTGGCCTCGGGGCCGCCCAGCGCGGCCTGAGCGACCTTGTCGCGCAAGTCCTCAACCAGGGCGCGATTGTGAGCGGCGTTGCGGACGAAGGTCGAGCTCGACGGATCTATAAGGGAATTCAGCTTCGGCATGTGCGAGGCATAACCTTTTCCATTCAAACTCGAAAGGTGGTCATCTGGACCCCTTCTTGAGCGTAGATTCGCGAAAACACTTCGCAACCTGGTCTCAGGACAGGTGATAATCGGACCGATCCAGGCCCTGTGGTCAAGCCTTGGCATTCACGCTAGCGTCCGAGGGTGGGAATGACTCAGGACCCCTTCGACGACACAGCCTTGGCGCGCCTGTTCGCCCGTGAGCGGCGCGATGGGGCGGCGGCGTGGTTCTCGCTGCCTGGCGGAGCCACGCTCTACGCGCCGAACGAAGAGGCCGACCAGCTCTATTTTCTGTATACCGGTCGCCTGGGCGCCTTTCGCCGCGAGGAAGGCCAGGAGCCGCAGTTTCTTGGCGTGATCCGGCCCGGCGAGCCCGCCGGGGAGATGGCGCTGATCGGCGGCACGCCACACTCGGCCAACCTCGTCGCCCTGCGCGACAGCGAGGTGCTGGCCCTGCCCCGCGCCGACTTCCTGGCCGCCGCCGAAAGCGACCCGACGGTGATGCTGGAACTGTCGCGTCTGATGATTCGTCGCGCGCGCCAGGCCCAGACGCATGCGGCGATCGGCGATCCCTCCGTCTTCGGATTTATCGCCGTCGAGCCCGGTCAGGCGATCCGCCCGATCGTCGAACGTCTTGCGCACTGCATGGAGACGTTAGGCTATTCGGTCACGGTCGAGGGCGGCGAATCCCTGTTGGCGCCGACCGAGTGGTTCACCAACGTCGAGCGCGCCCACGATTTCATCCTGTATGTCGCCGAAGCCGAAGAGACCGCCTGGAAACACGTGGTCGGCCGGCAGGTCGATCGACTGTTTCGCGTGGGCCGGGGCGAGCGGACGCCGCCGCCAGTCATTCCCTCCTATGCTTCGGGGCCTCTGCAGGCCCAGCGCCTGGTTGACCTGATCCTGCTGCAGTCGGCCGGCTTGAAGCAGCCCGCGGGCTCGGACGCCTGGATGGAGGCCACCCAGGCGGCCCGTCTGTTCCATCTACGCGAGAACGGCATGGCGGACATCGAGCGCCTGGCGCGGGTGCTGACGGGCCAATCCGTGGGCCTGGTCCTGTCCGGCGGCGGCGCGCGGGCCTACGCCCATATCGGCGCGATCGAGGCGATGCGGGAACGGGGCATTCCGATCGACTTCGTCGGCGGCGCCTCGATGGGCGCGGTGATCGCCGCCGGCCTGGCCATGGGCTGGGACGACGGCGAGATGGAGGTCCGGATCCGCAAGGCCTTTGTCGATTCCAGCCCGCTCGACGACATCGCTTTCCCGATGGTGGCCATGACCCGCGGCGACAAGGTCAAGGCGAGGCTGCAGGAGCACTTCGGCGACGTCCAGATCAGCGACCTCTGGCTGCCGTTCTTTTGCGTTTCCTCGAACCTGACCTCTGGGGCCTATCACCTGCATCGACGCGGCGCCCTGCATGACGCCCTGCGGGCCTCGATCTCCCTGCCCGGCGTCCTGCCGCCCGTCTGTCAGGACGGCGCGGTGCTGGTGGACGGGGCCGTGATGAAGAACTTTCCGGCCGACGTCATGCGCGCCTTCCAGCTGGGCCCGATCGTCGGGGTGGATGTGACGCGCGGCCGCAGCATTACCGACGAGGATGTGGTTCCGCCGCCGTCCCTATGGAAATGGTTCTGGTCGGGCGAGTGGCGCAAGGGGCCGCCGATCGTCGCCCTGCTGATGCGGGCCGCCACGGTGTCGACGGGGCGCGACCTGACCGCCAGCCGCGAGGCGTCCGACGTCTTGATCACGCCCAAGCTGGACAAGATCGATATCCGCGACTGGCGAGCCTTCGCGCCGGCGGTCCACGCCGGCAAGATCGCCGCCGCCCTCGCCCTGGATGGCCTGGACAGGCCGGTGACCGATCTGCGCCGCCGTCCCAGTCTGGTCGAACGCGCTCGCGCCGCCGTCAGCCTCGCCGCGCGATCAGGAACATCCGGGTGAACGGAAACAGCGTCACGCCGTCGGCGCGGCGCGGATAGTCCAGCGTCAACCGCCGGCGCCAGGCCTGAACGAAGGCCGCCCGCTCCGACGCATCGTCCAAGGCGTCGAGATAAGGGCGCAGGGTGGTTCCCAGGGTCCAGTCGACGATCGGATCCTGTCCGTGCAGCGCGTGCAGATAGGTCGTCGTCCAGATATCGATCTCGGGGCAGGTCGGCGCCAGCCAATCGTAGTAGTCGCGCGCGTTGTGGGACGGCTGGACGCCTTCGACAGAATCGAGCCGCCTGGCCCAAGGCCCGGAGCGAACGACTTCGCCGAGGGTCTTGCGCCAGGCCGTATCGGTCACAACCGGCATCTGACAGGCCAGGACGCCCCGGGGCGCGAGCGTCTGAGCCAAGCGCGCAAACAGGGCCGGGTGATCTTCGACCCATTGCAGGGCGGCGTTGGTGAACAGCAGGTCGACCGGGCGGGCCGGCGAGAAGCCGGCGATGTCTCCCAGGATCCAGTCCACCGGCGCGCGCAGGCCTTTGGCGCGCTCCAGCATCTGCGGACTGGAATCGAGGCCATGCACGGTCGCCTCGGGATGCCGGGCCGCCAGCAGCGCGGCCTGTTCGCCAAGACCGCACCCCAGATCCCAGATCTCCCGAGGGGCCAGATCACGCGGCAGCGCGGTCAACAGATCGAGCGCGGGTCGCTCCCTGTAAGCGCGATAGACAGCGTAAACGTCCGGATCCCAGACAGGCATAACTTCACCTCGAGCCCGGGCGCGACACTTGGCGCGACACGGACGATGACAGATTGCGCGATCCATCTTTATTACGGCGCGATTCACCCTATAGTTAACTCAGGTCTCCGTCAGAGAGACCTTTAGGGAAGGACGCTGGCTCATGCCTCGACCCATCAAGTTCACGATGGTCGGTGATCATCAGAAGGATGCGGCCAATGCGATGCCGCCCCCGTCTCACAGGCTGGACCTGCAGCGCCCGATCATGATCGGCGCGACCTTGCTGTTCTGGGCGGCGGTTCTAGCAGGCATTCGGTTCTTGGTGTCCTGACCCCAGGCTCAAGACGCCGCGACA
>JAHINZ010000059.1 GCA_018895795.1 Alphaproteobacteria bacterium | reverse complement strand
GCCAGCGGGAAGTTCCACGGGCTGATGCAGACAAACACGCCGCGCCCGGCCAGGCGCAGGGTGTTGGTCTCGCCCACCGGGCCCTTCAGCACCTCGCCCGCGCCGAACTGATCCTCGGCCAGCACCGCGTAGTAGCGGCAGAAGTCGACGGCCTCGCGCACCTCGGCGATCCCGTCGGCCAGGCTCTTGCCGGCTTCGCGCGACAGGATGGCGATCAGGCGGTCGATGTGGGTTTCCAGGGCGTCGGCCATGGCCCGCAGCACCTTGGCGCGCGCGGCGCCGCCCGCCCGATCCCAGGCCGGCTGGGCGGCGCGCGCCAGCCTGAAGGCCTGGTCGATCTGGGGCAGCTGGGTTTCGGAGACCGCGCCGACCACGCGGCCATGGTCGGTGGGGCTGACCACGGGCAGGGGCGTTCCGCCCACCGCCAGGACGCCGCCGATCAGCGGACCGGCCGACAGGGTGGTGGGGTCCAGCGCCGCGACGGCGGCCGTCAGGCGGTCACGCTCGGCCTGGATGGAGAGGTCGATTCCGGCGCTGTTGCGGCGTCGCGGGCCATAGACCTCGATCGGGGTCGGGATCTTGGCGTGGCGATCGGGATGGGCCTCGACCGCGTCGATCGGATCGACCACCACCTTTTCCACCGGCACCCGCTCGTCGAGCAGGGCGTGGACGAAGCTGGTATTGGCGCCGTTCTCCAGCAGGCGGCGGACCAGATAGGGCAGCAGGTCCTCGTGGCCGCCGACCGGCGCGTAGGCCCGCAGGGTGACGCCGTCATAGAGGTCGTCGGCGGCCTTGTAGAGCGCCTCGCCCATGCCGTGCAGGCGCTGGTGCTCGATCTTGACGCCGGCGTTCTTGGCCATCCGCACCACGGCCGCCAGGGTGTGGGCGTTGTGGGTGGCGAACTGGGCGTAGAGATGCGGCGCGGCGGCGATCAGGGCCTTGGCGCAGACCAGGTAGGACAGGTCGGTGGCGGGCTTGGTGGAATAGACCGGATAGTCCGGGCGGCCGGCGACCTGGGCGCGCTTGATCTCGCTGTCCCAATAGGCGCCCTTGACCAGGCGGACCATCAGGCGGCGGCCGGTCTCCTGCGACAGGGCCGACAGGCGGGCGATCACCTCGGGGCAGCGCTTCTGATAGGCCTGAACGGCCAGGCCCAGACCGGTCCATGCGCCAAGGTCCGGCTCGCGGCACAGGCGGTCCAGCAGCTTCAGCGACAGGGCCAGGCGATCGGCTTCCTCGGCGTCGATCGTGAAGTTGATGTCGTACTGGGCCGCAATGAGCGCCAGGCGCAGGATGCGGGGATAGAGCTCCTCCCACACGCGGTCTTCGTGGGTGGCTTCATAGCGCGGGCACAGGGCCGACAGCTTCACCGACACGCCGTGACCGGCCTCGGGACCCACCTTGTTGGACAGCTTGCCCACGGTCTCGATGGCGTCGGCATAGGATTTTTCGTAGCGGGCGGCGTCGGCGGCGGTGCGGGCCCCTTCGCCCAGCATGTCGAAGCTGCACATGTCGCCGGCCTGGGCGGCGCGCTTGATGGCCGCCTCGATGGTTCGTCCAAGGACGAATTGCTCGCCCATGATGCGGATGGCCTGGCCGACGGCGGCGCGGATCACCGGTTCGCCCAGGCGGCCGGCGATCTTCTTGATGAAGCCGGGCAGGTCCCTTTGCGCCTCGTCGTCGGGCTCGACGATCTTGCCGGTCAGCATCAGGCCCCAGGTCGAGGCGTTGACGAACAGGCTGTCGCTGCCGCCCAGGTGCGAGGCCCAGTCGGCCGAGCCGATCTTCTCGGCGATCAGCTTGTCGCGGGTGTCGTCGTCGGGGGTGCGCAGCAGGGCCTCGGCCAGACACATCAGGGCCAGGCCCTCGCGGGTGCCCAGGCTGAACTCCTGCAGGAAGCTTTCGACTACGCCCTGTTTGCGGACCGATCGGCGGGCGCCGCGCACCAGGGCCTCGGCCTCGGCGCGGACGGCGGCGCGGTCTTCCAGGCTCAGCGGCGCGGCGGCCAGAAGATCGGCGATCACCGCCGCCTCGTCGCGATATTTGCCGGCGTCGAGGCTGTCCCAGTCGGTCATGCGCTTGCCCTAGGATTGGAAGGAGAGATCATCGGTATAGGTGCGGTCCAGCCAAATGTGCTTCGTTTGTAGAGCTGCTTGACCGAATGATATTCAGAGAACGCGGCGATATGGACCAGTTTGCTCCAGCCGCCGACGCCGATCGGCGCGGCGCGGGATCGGGGGGTAGGATGGCGCTGAAAAGGCGGGGTGGGAAGGGACGCGACGAGGGGGGAGGCCGCGCGTCCCCTCCGCCCTGGACGGCGCGCTCGGGGGAAGGCGCCGTGGTTGTCCCCGCTTCAGGACGGGGACAGGTCCATCAAGGGGCCGGGGTCGTCTGAAGAAACGAATGTCCGGCGACCCAAGGGAAGCGAGGGTTTACAGTCAAGGTTCCCGAATGTGCTTTGTTTGTTATGGTGATCTTCCGAACAATCTTCGATGAAAGACGTCAATGGCCGCCTCCGCTCTGGATGACACCGATCGCCGTCTGCTGCGGGTGCTGCAGGCCGACGGCCGCATCACCAATGCCGAGCTGGCCAAACAGTGCAACCTGTCGCCGGCCGCCACCTTCGACCGGGTGCGGCGGCTGCGCGAGCGTGGTTTTATCACCGGCTATGCGGCCCTGCTGGACCCGGCCAAGATCGACCTGGCCCTGCTGATTTTCGTCGAGGTCATGCTGGAGCGCACGACCGGCGACGTGTTCGACGAGTTCGCCGCCGCCGCCCGCCGCGCGCCCGAGATCCTGGAATGCCACATGGTGGCCGGCGGCTTCGACTATCTGATCAAGGCCCGCGTCAAGGACATGGACGCCTATCGCGGCTTCCTCGGCGACATTCTGGTCAAGATGCCCGGCGTGCGCGAGACCCGGACCTATGCGGTGCTGGAAGAGGTCAAGAGCACGGCGCGATTGCCGTTGTAGGACTGTGAAAACGGATGCTCCCCCTCAGGGGGAGCTGTCGGCGAAGCCGCCTGAGGGGGCCCTCTGGGCGAACGCCGCGCTGGCCCCCTTCGGCCCTCCGGGCCACCTCCCCCAGAGGGGGAGGATCTGGAAAGAGGGGGAAGAGGCGCGCGCCGGGGTTGGGGGGAGGCGCGCGCCTCTTCCGGTTCGCCGTCATCGGGGGGGGATGACGCGGCGAACCGCCCCCGACCTCTGCCCGGTGAAGGGGGGCCGGGGGAGGGGTAGGGTCCGTCAGACGGCGGGGGCGCCGCCGCCGAGGACCTTGTAGAGGGTGACGCGGTTGGTCGCCCGGACCAGTCGCGCCGCGATCAGGCCCTGCTGGGCGCTGTACAGCGTCCGCTGGGCGTCGAGCAGGGTCAGGGCGCTGTCGATGCCGGCATCCTGGCGCAGGCGCGCCAGGCGCTGGCTGTCGCCGGCGGCGGCGACCAGACGTTCCTGGGCCCCGACCCGGTCGGCGACAGTATCGCGCACCGCCAGGGCGTCGGCCACTTCGCGGAAGGCGGTTTGCACGGCCTTTTCATAGGTGGCCACGGCGATGCCCTGGCTGGCCTTGGCGCTGTCGAGTCCGGCCTTGTTGGCCCCGCCGGCGAAGATCGGCAGGGTGAGGCTGGGCGCGAAGCTCCAGGCGCCGGTTCCACTCTTGAACAGGTCGCCCAGCGCGTCGCTGGCGCTGCCGCTCGCGCCGGTCAGGGCGATGCGCGGGAAGAAGGCCGCCCGCGCCGCGCCGATATTGGCGTTGGCGGCGGCCAGCTGATGCTCGGCGGCCAGCACGTCGGGACGACGGGTCAGCACGTCGGAGACCATGCCGGCCGGCAGGTCGGGCAGGATCTGGGCGGTGACCAGCCCCCCGGCCGGCAGCAGGTCCTCGGACACCTCGGCCCCGACCAGCAGGCGCAGGGCGTTACGGTCCTGGGCCGTCTGGGCGACATAGGCGGCCACGTCGGTGCGGGCCTGTTCGCTGAGGGTCTGGGCCTGGCGCAGCTCCAGCAGCGAGACGGCGCCGGCGTCGAACCGGCTCTGGGTCAGCTTCAGCGACTGGTCGCGGGCGGCCAGGGTGTCTTGAGCCAGGGCCAGCAGGTCCTGGTCGGCGGCCAGGGTCAGCCAGGTTCCGGCCACTTCCGAGATCAGGCTGATCTGGGCCGTCCGGGCGTTCTCGCGCACCGCCAGCCAGTTCTGCAGCGCGGCCTGGTTGAGGCTGCGCACCCGGCCAAACAGGTCCAGCTCATAGCCGGTGAACCCGACATTGGCGCTGTACTGCTCGGTCTCGATCGCCGCGCCGGTCTGGCTGACCGAGGCCGGCGTGCGGGCCCTGGTCCCCGACACCGTCCCGTTGATTCCGGGCAGCAGGGCGGCGCGCTGGACGCCGTATTGGGCGCGGGCCTTCTCGATATTGAGCAGGGCCACGCGCAGGTCGCGGTTCTGGGTCAGGGCCAGGTCGATGGTCCCGGCCAGGCGAGGATCCTCGAACACCTCGCGCCAGGCCAGGTCGGCGGCCGAGGCCGCTGTGTCCGGCTGAGCGGTCGGCCAGGTCTGGGCGACCGGCAGGGTCGGCCGGACCGTGGCCGGGGCCAGGGTGCAGGCGGTCAGCGACGTGGCCGCCAGCAGGGTCAGGGTCAGTTTACGAAGCAGCATCTCAGTGGCCCTCGGCCGGCATGGGAGCGGGCGGAACGTCGTTGTCGTGTTCGTGGCCCTTGTGTTTGGGTTTGAAGATCTTTTCGACGACCACGAAGAACAGCGGGACGAAGAAGATCGCCAACAGGGTGGCCGAGATCATGCCGCCGATCACGCCGGTGCCGAT
This sequence comes from Alphaproteobacteria bacterium, assembly GCA_018895795.1. GTDB lineage: Bacteria > Pseudomonadota > Alphaproteobacteria > Caulobacterales > Caulobacteraceae > Caulobacter. Next base: position 5,773 of record JAHINZ010000059.1, on the reverse strand, counting down.
CGCGTGCTGGCTGCCCGAACCGGCCCCGTTGGAAATCGCCAAGGGCAACACGCCGAAGATGAAGGCCAGCGAGGTCATGATGATCGGTCGCAGACGAATGCGGACGGCCTCCAGTGTGGCTTCCGTCAGGCCCATGCCCTTTTCGTAGAGATCCTTGGCGAACTCGACGATCAGGATGGCGTTCTTGGCGGCCAGACCCATGGTCGTCAGCAGGCCGACCTGGAAGTAGATGTCGTTGCTGAGGCCGCGCAGGGTGGTGGCCAACAGAGCTCCCACGATGCCCAGGGGGATGACCATGATCACCGACAGCGGGATCGACCAGCTCTCATAGAGGGCCGCCAGCAGCAGGAACACGACCAGGATCGAGATGCCGTACAGGGCCGGAGCCTGGTTGCCGGACTCGCGTTCCTGGGCCGACAGACCGGTCCATTCGAACCCGATGCCCGGCGGCAGCTTGGCCGCGATCGCTTCCATGGCGGCCATCGCCTGGCCCGAGCTCTTGCCCGGGGCCGGGGCCCCCTGGATGTTCATCGACGACAGGCCGTTATAGCGTTCCAGGCGCGGCGAGCCGTAGACCCAGTGAGTGGTGGCGAAGGACGAGAACGGCGCCATCGAGCCGCTGCTGGTCCGCACATACCACTGGTTCAGGTCTTCGGGGCGCATGCGATAGGGCGCGTCGGCCTGGACGAACACCTTCTTGATCCGGCCGCGATCGATGAAGTCGTTGACGTAGGAGCCGCCCCAGGCGGTGCTGAGCGCGGCGTTGATGTCGGCCGTGGTCAGACCCATCGCTCCGGCCTTGGCCTGATCGATGTCGATCTTCAGCTGCGGGGTGTCGTCCTGGCCGTTGGGCCGGACGCCGGCCAGGTTCGGATCCTTGGCGGCCATGCCCAGCACCTGGTTGCGCGCGGCGACCAGGGCCTCGTGGCCGACGCCGCCGACGTCCTGGAGTTGGAAGTCGAAGCCCGACGAGGTGCCCAGTTCCGGCACGGCCGGGGGAACCACGGCGAAGACCATGGCGTCGCGGATCTGCGAGAAGGCGCCCATGGCCCGGCCGGCGACGGCCGAGGCCTTGAGCTTGGCGGCCTTGCGTTGGTCGAAGTCCTTGAGGCGGATGAAGGCGAGGCCCGCGTTCTGGCCCGCGCCGGCGAAGCTGAAGCCGGCGACGGTGAAGACCGCTTGCACGGAGTCCTTTTCGTCGTTCAAGAAGTGCGACCGCACCTGGTCGAGCACCGCCTGCGTGCGCTGTTCGGAAGCGCCCGGAGGCAGCTGCACGATGGTGAACATGGTGCCCTGGTCTTCTTCCGGCAGGAAGGCGCTGGGCAGGCGGACGAACAGCAGCGCCATCACCGCGATGATCACGCCATAGATCACCATCCAGCGGACGCTCTTGCCCAGGATGCTTGATAGCGGGTCGACAGATGGTTGAAGCTGCGGTTGAACCAGTTGAAGAAGCGATTGAAGAGGTTGACGATCGCGCCCAGCAGACCAGGGTGGTCGGTTTTCAACGGCTCGTCATGGCCCTTCGCGACAGGCTTGAGCAGGGTGGCGCACAGGGCCGGCGTCAGCACCAGGGCGACGATCACCGACAGGGCCATGGCCGAGACGATGGTGATCGAGAACTGGCGATAGATCACGCCTTGCGAGCCCCCGAAGAAGGCCATCGGGACGAACACCGCCGACAGGACCAGCGCGATGCCGATCAGGGCGCCGGTGATCTCGTTCATCGACTTGCGGGTGGCCTCGACGGGACTGAGTCCCTCCTCGCTCATGACCCGCTCGACGTTCTCGACGACGACGATGGCGTCGTCGACCAGCAGGCCGATGGCCAGCACCAGACCGAACATGGTCAGGGTGTTGATCGAATAGCCGAAGGCCGAGAGGATTCCGAAGGTGCCCAGCAGGACGACCGGAACGGCGATGGTCGGGATCAGGGTGGCGCGCCAGTTCTGCAGGAACAGGAACATCACGATGAAGACCAGGATGATGGCTTCGACCAGGGTCTTGACCACTTCCTCGATCGACAGCTTCACGAACGGCGTGGAATCGTAGGGGACCACATAGTGGTAGCTGGCCGGGAAGGTCTTGGAGAGTTCCTCGACCCGCTTCTTGACCGCGTCGCCGGTGTCCAGGGCGTTGGCGCCGGGGGCCAGTTTGATGGCCAGGCCGGCGGACGGCTTGCCGTTGTACTTGGCGCCGAAGCCATAGGTTTCCGCGCCCAGCTCGACGCGGGCGACGTCGCGCAGGTGGACGATGGCGCCGCCGGCGCTGTTCTTGACGATGATGTTCTCGAACTCGGCCGGCGTGGTCAGGCGCGACTGGGCGGTGATCGTGGCGTTGAGCGCCGTGCCCGGCAGGTTGGGCGTGCCGCCCAGCTGGCCGGCTGAAACCTGGGCGTTCTGGGCCTTGATGGCCGCCGTGACGTCCGCCGGGGTCAGGCTGAAGCTGGCCAGCTTGTTCGGGTTGAGCCAGATGCGCATCGCGTACTGGCCGCCGAACAATTGGACGTCGCCGACGCCGTCGACGCGGCTGATCGGATCCTGCAGGTTGCTGGCGATATAGTCGGCCAGGTCGAAGCTGCTGGCCTTGGGGTCATCGGCGTACATGCCGACGATCAGCAGGAAGTTGCGGGCCGACTTGGCGACGGTCAGGCCTTGCTGCTGCACTTCCTGCGGCAGCAGGGCGGTGGCCGACTGCAGCTTGTTCTGCACCTGCACCTGGGCGATGTCGATATTGGTCCCGGCCTTGAAGGTCAGGGTGGTGGTGGCCGAGCCCGAGCTGTCGCTGGTGGACGACATGTAGTCCAGGCCGTCCAGACCCTTCATCTTCTGTTCGATGACCTGGGTGACGCTGTCCTCGACGGTCTTGGCCGAGGCGCCCGGATAGTTGGCCGACACCGACACCTGGGGCAGGGCGATGTTGGGATATTGCGCGATCGGCAGGCCGCGGATGGCGAGCACGCCGGCCAGCATGATGACGATGGCGACGACCCACGCGAAGATGGGCCTGTCGATAAAGAAACGGGAGAGCATGACAGGCGGGCCTTAGCGTTGGGCGGTGATGACGGCGGCCTTGACGGGCGCGCCGGGACGGACCTTTTGCAGGCCCTCGACAATGACCTGGTCGCCGGGCTTCAGCCCGTCGGTCACCAGCCACTTGTCGCCGATCGTCTGGCTGGTCGTGATCTGGCGCGGCTCGGCCAGACCCTTGGCGCCGACGACCATGACGGTCGCATTGCCCTTGGGGTCGCGCGTCACGGCCGGTTGCGGGATCAGCATGCCGTTCTGGGCCGTGCCGGCGCTGAGCGTCGCGCGGACATACATGCCGGGCAGGAGCACGCCGTTGGGGTTGGCGAAGGTGGCGCGCAGGCCGACCGAGCCCGTGGTCGGGTCGACCGTGACGTCCGAGAACGCCAGGCGGCCCGCGACCGGGTAGGTCGAACCGTCTTCCAGCTTCAGGGTCACCTGGGCCGACATCGCGCGGCCGGTCTGGCCGTTGGCCATGTCGTGCTTGAGTTTCAGCAGCTCGGTCGATGACTGGGTCAGATCGACATAGATCCGCGACAGGTCCTGCACGGTGGCCAGGGCCGTGGCCTGGCCGGCGGTGACCAGGGCCCCGGGGGTCACGGCGCTCTTGCCGATGCGGCCCGAGATCGGGGCGACCACGCGGGTGTAGCCCAGATTGATGCGGGCCGCGTCGACGGCGGCCTTCTGGGCCGCGACATTGGCGGCGGCCTGCTGGCCGGCGGCCTGGGCGTCGTCATTGTCCTGCTTGGAGACCGCGCCGCTTTCGACCAGGGTCTTGTAGCGGTCGGCCTTCAGCTTGGCGGCGGTGGCGGTGGCCTGGGCCTGGGCGAGGCCCGCGGCGGCGCTGTTATAGGCGGCCTGATAACTGGCGGGGTCGATCTGGTACAGCGCCTGGCCGGCCCGGACATAGCCGCCTTCCTCGAACAGCCGCGCCTTGACGATGCCGCTGACCTGCGGCCGGACTTCGGAGACCAGCACGGCCGAGGTGCGTCCCGACAGCTCGCGGGTCAGGCTGACCGGTTCGGTGTGGGCGATGACCACGCCGACGGCCGAGGGGCCGCCCGCGCCCGGCATGCCGGCCCCGCCCTTGCCCTGCCCACAGGCGGCGAGGGTCAGCGAAACGGCGGCGAGCGCGACGGCGGTCGCCGTCGAACGGTTGAAAATCATAGGAGACCCCGGAGACATCGGGTTCGTCGGGCTCTTGCCCTTGACGAAGCCGGTATGATGAACAATGTGAGAATGAACGTTCATTCTCAATCGAGGCTGGACATAGGTGCGAGGCTGTCGCAAGTCAACACGGGCGGCCCAGCTTTTTGCCTGACCTAACGGAAATGTAATGTCGGACGAGGATTTCAATGGCCGATGAGGCGCAAACGGCCCGACCGTCGGCGGAAACGCGGCGGCAGCAGATCCTGGACGCCGCCTGCGACCAGGTTCGGCGCTCGGGCTTCCACGGGGCGAGCATGGCCGAGATCGCCAAGGCCGCGGGGCTCAGCGTCGGCCAGATCTACCGCTATTTCGAGAACAAGGAGGCGATCATCGCCGCCATCGTCGCCCAGGACCTGGCCGAGATGCGCGAGAAGTTCGCCGAACTGGAAAGCCGGCCGGGCGATCTGCTGGACAGCATCAGCGAGCACATGCCCGAGGCGGTCGACAAGTGCTATGATATGGGAAGGGCGGCCTTGGTGCTGGAGGTCCTGGCCGAGGCGGCCCGCAATTCCAAGGTCGCCGCCATCGTCCGCGCCGCCGACTGTCAGGAACGGGCCCTGTCGCGGGCCATGCTGGAGCGTAACCGCAAGCCCGACTGGAGCGAGGCCGAGTTCGAGGCCCGCGCCGAGATGATCGCCGTGATCTTCGACGGTCTGATCATGCGGGCGGTGAACAATCCCGGCGCCGATCGCCAGGCCCTGGCCGGCATGATGCGCAAGACGCTGGAATGCCTGCTGAGCTAGGGCATCACGCGACCGTTGATCCGGCGTCTTCAGCCATGCGCGCTTTGCGTCCTGTCGCAAGGCGCCAAGGTCTGATCACCGGCCTAGCCGTCAGGACCTGGTGGTTTGGAGTCCGGGGCGTGGCGTTAAGGCGCTGCGTCCGACGACCGCGGCGCCGCCCCGATCACTGAATTTCCGGCTGCGACCTTAACGCCTGTCGCTGCCCTGCTGAGTCTTGTGTCGCAGTCAGCGCGCATCGCTAGGGGTAGATATTGTTAACGTCGCCGCGACAATCTGACACTTTAGATAGCGTCGTCTTTCTCAAGATTCAGCGAAATCACCCGCATTTTTGAAGCTCAAAATGAGTATTAATCAAAATTAAAACCGCATATTTCTCTGATTTAACGGCGCGATTCATTTTGTTAACCGTCTAATTTCACTTGGAATAAATTGCCTAGGGCGATGTTGCAGGGCGGCAAAAAGCCGACCGGCAGTCAAAATGACGTCGGACATCTCCTTGAAGGACTCTTCGTAATGGCGCTGAACAGCATCAACACGAACTCGGGCGCGATGATCGCGCTGCAAAACCTCAACACGACCAATGCCGATCTGCAAACGGTCCAGCAGCGCATCAACACCGGTAAAAAGGTGGCCAGCGCCAAGGACAACGGCGCCATCTGGGCGACCGCCAAGGTGCAGAGCTCGGACGCCTCGTCGCTGAACTCGGTGAAGGATTCGCTGCAGCGCGGTCAATCGACCATCGACGTGGCCCTGGCCGCCGGCGATACGATCACCGACCTGCTGGGCAAGATGAAG